>CAZWOQ010000001.1:0-26902 GCA_964635585.1 uncultured Pseudomonadales bacterium
AAATTGATAAAACAGAAATTACCCAAACTGCCGACGAAAAACTCTGTATCGTCATTGCCGGTAGCCAGGGCCAAGAGGGTTCTTCACTGGTTAGAGCTGTTTATGGAGAGCACCAAATCATCCAAATTACGGCTAAAGATAAAGTTGTTTTTTCGGCTGATGTTATTCCGGGAAATGAAGTTAATTATTTTGCTGCTATCGATGAACTTGCAGCGAACGGTATTGATGTGGTCTATCCAGACATTTATCCAGGAATTCACCAGTCTGGTCACGCAGCGGCCCCTGAGCAAAAACTCATGGTTGAAACCCTTCAGCCTCGTTTCGTCATGCCGATCGGTGGTGCTGACCGCCACCGTGCCTTGTTTTTGAAAAACGTCGCTTTACCAGCGGGGATGCAAAAAGATCAAGTGCTTCTTCCTACGATTGGCCAAGTTTTGGGCATTGATGGGACATCAGTGAGTGTAATTGATGAGGTGAGTTTGATGCCGCGAACCGTTGATGGTCTGGGGATCGGTGATGTGGGTCCAATTGTCCTTTCGGATCGACTTTCTCTCTCCAAAGCCGGCATTATTGTTTTAGTTTTGCCAAGAACCGCTGGCAGTTTCGATTTCAAAGACATCAAAGTCATTTCTCGAGGTTTTGTCTTCATGAAAGAAGCCGACGAAGTCATTCGTTTTGTCAAAGAACAAGCCATGGAAGTGATTCAGGCAAATGCCGGTCAACTCAAAGATGAAGAACTCAAGAAGAAAATTGAAAAACGCTTGAGTAAAAAACTCTATCGAGTGATCCAACGTGAGCCACTCATTGTGCCCGTGATTATCGATTTCTAAAATCAACGGAAAAACGCCACTTTCTCAAGCAAAAAGGATTTTCCCAGCTGACAAAGTGGCGTTTTTCCTCTTTAATAGAGAAGTGAGTTGTTGCTTATTTGACAAGCACAACAGAATATGATATATCCTATAGTAATATAAAAAGTATTGTATGGCAAAGAAACAGACCCGTAGAAAGAAGCAAGCATTTCGTATCAAGATGAAGAGCGAAACAAAGTACTCCATCTTGGCCGTGATCCTCATTTTCTTTGCGCTGCTCGTGTTAATCTCTTTTACTGGTCAAGGCCAGTGGCTTTCCTGGTTAAATGCTTTTCTCCGCCAGAAAATTGGTATTGCGACACTTTTTCTTCCTTTTGTGTTTCTCTCGGCTGGTTTAGTGATGATGCGCAGCAAATTTGCATGGTCAAATCCTGCTGTACTCTTAGGTACCTTGTTGTTGATGTTTGGGGTGACGGGTTTTGCTGGATCAGGAGAGATTGGCGCGAATTTACTGGCAAATTTGGGAAATCTGATTACCCATACAGGCGCTTTGCTCTTTTTTGCGACCGCGAGTGTCGCCGGACTCTTAATTTTGTCTCAATCTTCTCTAATTGAGTTTGTTACTGCGCTTTTCAAACTTTTCAGCAAGAAAGCCAAGCCAGAGTTGGCGAAAGATGACTTGTTCAAGAATCAAATTACCGAGAAAGAGATGAAGAAAGCCCACGGCTTTTCTATTCCTAAATTAGTTTTTGGCAAGGAGAAAGAATTAAAACAAGGCAAAGGTTTCGAACAGCCTCTCGAAGAAGATCAGAGTAGCAGTAAGGCAATTATTGAGAATTCTGCCGCTCCAACAACTCCAAGTCTTGAGGGTGAAGAGGCGCTCAACACAGCCGCAATGCCGATGCTTTGGGACTATCCGCCACTCTCTCTGCTTTCAAGTAAAACTGGCGGCAAGGCTGATCGCGGTGATGTCAAAGGGAATGCTCAGATTATCGAAAACACTTTGGAATCTTTTGGTATTAAAGCGAAGGTGGTGGAATACAATCCTGGTCCCGCAGTGACGCAGTATGCCTTAGATATTTATAAAGGTACGCGTCTAGCAAAAATTACGGCTCTTTCGACTGATTTAGCTTTGGCTTTGGCTGCGCCAACGGGGCAAATTCGTATCGAAGCCCCAATTCCAGGACGAAATTTAGTTGGTGTGGAAGTGCCAAACCGCAGTGCGGAGTTTGTGACTTTACGTACGATGCTTTCTTCACCAAAAATGAAAAAGCATCCATCAAAATTAGCAGTAGCTTTGGGAATCGATGTGTCTGGTCAGCCAGTGGTGGTTGATATTGCAGATATGCCTCACGTGTTGATCGCTGGATCGACGGGTTCAGGAAAATCAGTTTGTGTAAACTCATTCTTGTGTTCCATCTTATTCCGGGCTACCCCTGAAGAAGTGAAATTTATTTTGGTTGATCCGAAACGTGTTGAGTTGACTGGTTACAATGACATTCCTCATTTACTTACCCCAGTGATTGTTGAGCCAAATAAAGTAGTCTCCGCCCTAAAGTGGGCTTGTCAATTGATGGATCAGCGCTACAAGATGTTGGCTGAAGTGGGTGTACGGAATATTCATGACTACAATGAACTTTCTGGTTTGGCGACCATGCCAAATATTGTGATTGTGATCGATGAGTTGGCTGATGTGATGCTTTTCGCTCCGGCAGAGGTAGAAGAAAGTGTGACGCGTTTAGCGCAGATGGCGCGGGCCGTGGGAATTCATCTTGTTTTGGCCACACAGCGACCATCAGTAGATGTTTTGACAGGTTTGATTAAGGCGAATGTACCCACCCGAATTGCTTTTAATGTGGCTTCTGTGACAGACAGTCGGGTAATTTTGGATACTCCAGGGGCTGAAAAGTTGCTGGGGCGGGGTGATATGTTGTACCAGGCGCCAGACAAAGCAAAACCGGTGCGGGTTCAGGGAACTTTTGTCAGTTCTCAGGAAACAAAGAGCTTGATTGATTTCATCAAAGCTGAGGGACAGAAACCTCAATATGAAGAAGAAATTGTGACGAAATTCCAGTCTACAAAAGTGACGGGGGGCAGTGCCGGTGAAGCAGGGGGTGATGTGGATGGCAAATTTGTTGAAGCGGTGCGTTTGTTTGCTCGGGCAGACAAGGCCTCTTCTTCCTTGATTCAGCGCCGTTTATCGGTTGGTTATGCGCGGGCGGCCCGAATTCTTGACCAGATGTATGAAGCTGGTTTAGTTGGTCCACCCGATGGCAGTAAACCTCGAGACATCAACACCACCAAGATGAATGAATTTCTCATTCAGCAGAATCAAGAAGAAAGCTAATTTCTTTTTGAAAGACTTGTTAGACCAAGCGAAAACCGCGAGCTTCACCTAAGTGGAGAAATCCATCAAAATCCAGCAAAGTTCCTTGAGTTTTACATTCAATGAATTGGATTCCCTCGGTGTTGGTTCCAGAAAAATTGCTTTCGCGAAGATTACAGTGATCAAAACAAGTTTGCCGCAGTTCGCTTCCGGTAAAAGCGACCTTTTGCAGATCGCAGTGAGCAAAAACACTTCTTTCAAGTTGGCAGTCAGTAAATTCTGAGTCGCGCAGATCCCAAGTTTTCCAAAGTCGATCCCGCTCGTTTTTGAATTGTTGAAAGAGCGAATTTTCAATAATGGCCTGTTGAAAATGACAAGAACGAAAATTGACAGGAGAAAAGTCAAGGTTACTGAGTTTACTGCCAGGAAATTGACAATTTTCAAAAAGACTGATGGCAAAATGGACAGCAGTGAAATCACAGCTTTCAAAGCGGCAGTGAAAAAAACTACTGAGCTTCAAGTCAGCGCCAGAAAACTGGCAGTGCAGGAAAGTCTGATTTTCAAAGGTTTCACCTTGGAGTTCATGGGCAAAGTGCAGGTTTTTGAAATCAGGTCGCATAGCGATATTGTAAGCCCTTTGGGTGAGGAAAAGGGCAAAAAGAGTTGTGGAGATGGCGGGTTATGACCCCGCGTCCGAAGCATCGTTCCAGTGTATGACTACAAGTTTAGGATATTTTTGATTTGAATTCGAGCGAAAGTACCCAAACGGTTCCGAATTCATCCATATCAAAGTCTTGGAATTAGGTTGATATGAGCGCCTAATTTTGCCACAGAGCTGAGGTTTTCACCCAATAGTCACCACTCTGAGAGTGAGTTATTGAATGCCAAATTACGCAAAAGCGTAGTTTGGAGCAAAGAAACCGGCCAAACGGTCGAGACCGCGACTGAAGGTTTCTTTGAGTTGAGATAAACTTTTGACAGTTATTTTTTGCTGATTTTTGCGTCTGTCAGCGAAGACGACTTGCCACGAACTGCATTGATGTCCGTCAAAGCAATACATCCCCTGTTAAAGAACTCCTTAGTATAGCATATTTAGCCTGGAAATTCAAGTTTTTTTGCTGGCGACGGCCAAGATGCTGATTTGTTGGGGACCAGCCAGGCGGAGCGCCTGGCTGGCCATATTTACTGTGGCTCCCGTGGTAAAAACGTCATCGAGTAAAAGGATTTTTTTGTTGGTCAGTTGTGTTTTTACCTCTGGTTTCAGTAGAAAAACACCTTGCATTCGCTCAATGCGTTTTTTTTGATGAGAGACTTGAGCTTGGGCAGTCAGATAGCGTCTTCTTTCGAGGCAATCAAGATAAGGAATCTGACTGAGCTCTGCCAGATGCTGGGCAATGGCAGCGGCTTGGTTATAACCGCGTTCCCGAAGTTTTTCTGGGTGCAGTGGAATGGCAGTGAGATAGTCAGCTGGCGGAAATTTCAAATGTTGCCAGAGCAGTTCTGCCAAGTATGGGGCAACATTTTTCGCGCCAGCGTATTTCAGTTGATAAATTAACAAGGAAAGCGGTTTTTGTAGTTGGGCCAAAATGCAAACTTGGTCAAAATAAAGCGGACCAAGACTGTTGGCCAAACTGCGTTGACTGGGATTTTGCCAGATGAACTCAATCCCATGTTGGCAGTCATGACAGAGAAAGTTCTCCAAACGTTGGCAAGAAAGACAGCTGGGAGGATAGAGGCAATCTAAGAGAAAAGTCCGAATTTTTTGCCAAGTTAGCATGTCTTTAATTTAGCAAAACTCACAAACTGGATCTTTGCTTTTCCTTAATGGAGTGCGCTTCAAACTCCGGGAATTTTCTTGGATTCTGGCTGAGGAAAGCACTGCTGGCGTTTTTGGTCGAGTTTTCATATAATACCAACACTGGTGAGGAATGGTGGACAAGGCAAAGTCAGCCTTTTTGTTTGGCTGTGAAGGCAGTTTATCGTTAAAAATTGGTCAATTAGCTCAGTTGGTTAGAGCGCACGATTCACATTCGTGAGGTCACTGGTTCAAGTCCAGTATTGACCACAGTTAGTTTCCCCAGAAACTTGACCGAAGTTTTTTTCTTTGCCATAATATTTTCATGGACTCTGCCACAAAAAACGCTCTACTTTGGATTTTTGGCCTTTTGGCACTTTTTCTGTTTCTCACGAGAGAGACACACTACAAAGGACAAACAGCAGAAGAATGGGCGGATGAGGCGGCCTATTGGTATTCTGAGGCGGAGAATACTCAAGAGGCTTTAGACCAAGCGAATAGGAATATCGAAGACGCGAAATATTACGCTTGGGAAAGTTATGATGAGATGGGCGAGGCACTCGATTATCTAGAAACAGTTGAGCCCTAAGTGGTTTTTTTACTCGTCCACTAGAATGTGTAGATATGACCGTGGCGGTATTTGGAGATAGTATTGCTTGGGGGATGGTTGATCCTTTGGGTGGTGGTTGGGTGAATCGCAGTAAGCGTTTACTCGAAAAGCAATTTCCCGATTTAGACTTTTATAATTTGAGTGTTCCAGGAGATACTACGGCAGATGTTTTGCGGCGCTTTGAGGTCGAGAGCAAATCTCGAGAACCAGAAGTGATTATTTTTGCGATTGGAATCAATGACACCGTGATCAGTACTGTTGGTCAGCGGGCTAAAGTAGCGGAGTCGACCTTTCTTCTCCACCTACAAAAATTATATCGTCTAGCGTCTCTCTTCAGTCGTCAAGTTTTTTTTGTTGGGTTGACTCGAGTTGATGAAAAGCGCAGCCAGCCAATGCGGCTTGATCCCAGCATTACCTATCAGAATCGCCGAATTAAGCGTTTTGACCAGTTGTTGCGTAATTTTGCTGAAACGCAGTCAGCTCTCTATGTTCCGGTTGCAGAGGTTTTGAAACCGAGTGACCTTATTGATGGGTTGCATCCAAATACACAAGGTCATCAGAAGCTTTTTCGTCAACTTCGCCAACAGCTTTTGCCGGCAGTCATTGCTGCTTTGCAAAAATAAAAGAGTTTCGCGTCAATCTTTCTCGAGTTGCTTTTTCCTGTATAATACAGGTTGGAAGGATTCCTATGACATTACAAGAACAACTTATGGAAGATATGAAGACCGCCATGAAGGCGCATGAGACTATGCGTCTGGATGTTATTCGTATGATTCGTGCGGCAGTGAAAAATTATGAGATTGATCACGGTGTTGCCGATGATGCGAAGGTGCAAAATATTATTTCGACTATGGTCAAACAACAGCAGGATGCGCTCAAAGATTTCGAGCGGGCTGCTCGGCAAGATTTGATTGATGAAGCCAAGGCAAATATTGAAATTTTAGCTGCCTATCTCCCCGCTCAACTCAGTGATGAAGAACTAGAAACAGCGGTCAAAGAAGTGCTGGCCCAAGCGAGCACGAAGGATTTCGGTCCCCTGATGGGTCAGGTAATGAAGCGTGTACAAGGCAAAGCCGATGGCACTCGAGTTACTCAAGTTCTAAAAGCACTTTTGGCTGCCTAAGCAGAGAAATTTCTCCTTGGGGGCTTGAGTCTGCTTGGCTTTTTCTCTAGAATAGCGCTATGAAGACGCAGAGCGTAGGTGAACTTCTTTCAGCGGCTCGACAGCGGGCACGGCTTTCTCTCGAAGATCTTGCGGTGGAAACGCGGATCCAGTCAGAGTATTTAGAGGCTCTTGAAGCAAATGACTTTGAAGTTCTTCCAGAAGCAGTTTTTGTGAAAGCAATGATCCGCAATTATGCTCGGGTTTTGTCTCTTGATGCGGCTCCACTTTTGGCGGTGTTGCGGCGAGACTATGAAGAAAGTGCTCGTGGCCAACTTATTCCTCGAGAATACTTATTTCCCGTTTTACGAAAAAGACAATTTTGGTCGCCAGTGCGGCTTTTGGTGCTTGCTGCCGTAGCGGTTTTCGTCATGGTAAGCGGTTATGCTGCTTGGAAATGGTACCAAATGAATCGTCCACCAGAGCTTATTGTTCAAGAACCCACAGAAGCTGCCGTAGTTTCAGCAACATTGCAAGTCCAGGGGAAAAGTACAGCAGATACTGTCGTGACGGTGAATGGACAGCCCGTGGCATTGCGACAGGACGGCTCCTTTACGGCTGAAGTAAATTTCCCAGAGGAAGGGCCGACTAATATCAGCATTAAAGTAACCGACAAAAAAGGGCGAAGTAGTATGGTCCAACGCTCAGTTTTGGTGCAATTCTAAAGTTTTTCCTTTTTTTGGAAAACATCTTGATTTTTTCAATGGATTTGGGGAAAAGGCGAAACTTTGCTACAATGAAGCCACTATGTGGGCAAATTATCTTCCTCTCATTTTAGTTGTTTGTGTCGTCATTCTGACCGTGGTTTTGGTGGTCTTAGGTATCCAATTGATGGCGATTTTGGCTGAATTCCGCAAAACTTTGCAGAAAGCCAATGATACCGTGGAACGAGCCAATCAAATTTTGACCACGACTCAAGACAAAGTTGAAGGAATTTTAAATCCTTTCCACAGTTTGAGTGCTTTTGTGAGTAATTTTACAGCAGGCTTAAAAGTTGCCGAAGGCTTCATGGGTTGGTTATCTAAAAATCGCAGTGAAGATGCAGAAATTGAAGATGAAAGAACCAGTAAGCGAAAATAAAACGGCAGCTTCGCTGGTGACCTTTACCTCAGCTTTTGCTTTGGGAGCTCTCTTGTCGTATTTTGCGACGCCAGCGGGTAAGAAAACCTGGCGAAAACTTGCTAAAGAATGGGAAAAGGCTCGTCAAGAGCTCTTCAATCAAGGTTTGATTCCCGATGCCAAAATGAGTCTGGATGAATTTCGAGAAAATTATGTCAGTTTGTTGAGTGGATCGCTGCAGGGCCTCAAGGAAAGTTGTCAGGGGTTTCTTGATCTCAGTAAACAGGTTCTCCAAGAGAAAAAAGACGCACGCAAAAAGCGTAAAAAGTTTACCTTCAAAGGTGTTTGAGCAGAGTTTGGGGCCGGCCGCCGTTCTGGTTGTTGGCCTGCTATAATAGCGCCATGTCAAATCTCTCTCTTATTCGTCAAAAGTACCTAGAATATTTTCGGCAGCTCCATACGGCGGCCGGCCAAGATTTCTCTCACGCCATTGTGCCTTCGGTGAATTTGGTTCCGGAAAATGATCCGACGACACTTTTTACTTCTGCAGGCATGCAGCCGATGATTCCTTATTTTTTTGGTGAGCCGCATCCTTTGGGAAAACGAATCGCAAATTCCCAGAAGTGTTTTCGTGCGGAGGATATTGAGGAAGTTGGTGATAATCGTCACACAACTTTTTTTGAGATGTTGGGCAATTGGTCTTTGGGTGATTATTTTAAGAAGGAGCAGATTGCATTTTTCTTTCGATTTTTAACAGAAGAAATTGGTCTTGATCCGCGGCGTCTCTATGTGACGGTTTTCGCGGGGAATAAGCAACTTGGTATTCCCCGAGATGATGAAGCGGCGGCGACTTGGCAGAAATTGTTTGCGGAGGCAGGGGTTGAGGCAAAAATTGTCGAAAATCCTGAGAAGGGTTTGCAAGAGGGTCGAATCTTCTTTTATCCAGAAAAAAAGAACTGGTGGTCTCGTTCGGGTGTACCAGATAAGATGCCAGTTGGTGAACCGGGTGGTCCTGATAGTGAAGTTTTCTATGACTTTGGCAGCTTGCCAGCTTTTGCGGAAATTCATGAACATTCACTGTGGGCTGATCAACCTTGCCATGTGAATTGTGATTGTGGTCGATTTTTGGAAATTGGAAATTCAGTTTTCATGCAATATCAGCGTAGCGAGCAGGGTTTTGAACCGCTGAAACAGCAAAATATTGACTTTGGGGGTGGCTTAGAGCGTATTTTGGCAGCTTTTGAGAATCAGCCTGACATTTTCCAGACAGACGCTTTTTTGCCGATAATTCGGTCTTTAGCGGGCTTAGCAAACAGCACTTACGCCGAGCAGCCTGCAGCCTATCGGATTGTGGCAGATCATTTACGAGCGAGTGTGATGCTCATCCATGATGGTGTCTTGCCAAGTGGTAAAGAGCAGGGCTATGTTTTGCGGCGTTTGCTGCGTCGAGCCATGCGCCAGGGGCAAATGCTTGGGATTGACGGGAATTTTACGAGTCAATTGGTTCCCAGTGTGATTGAAATTTATGCTGATTTTTATCAGGAGCTTTCTGCAAAAGCTGCTGAAATTGCTGACATTATTGATCAAGAAGAGAAGAAATTCCGTCAGAGTATGCAAAGGGGTTTGCGTGAATTTGAAAAAATGATTGTTGGCAAAGATCAACTGACCGCGGAGTTAGCTTTCAAGCTCTACGAAAGCTATGGTTTTCCTTTTGAGCTTTCTATTGAAGAGGCGAAGAGCCGTCAGCTTGATTTAGAGGTTGGTCTTGAGGAGAAGATTGCCGAAAGACGGCAAGCTCACGCGGCGCTTTCTCGTTCTGCTTCGGAACAAAAGTTTAAGGGTGGTTTAGCAGATCAAGGCGAACTGACGACGCGTTTCCATACGGCGACGCATCTTTTGCATGCTGCTTTGCGACAAATTCTTGGTGAAGCGGTTGGACAAAAGGGTTCGAATATTACGGCAGAACGTTTGCGTTTTGATTTTTCTTTCCCTAGAGCGCTTAGCGAAGCCGAAAAAATAGCAGTCGAAGATCAAGTAAATGCTTGGATCAAAGCAGATTTGCCTGTTACTCGTCAAGAAATGCCAAAAACCGAGGCGCTGAAATCTGGAGCAATTGCTTTCTTTTTAGAAAAGTACCCAGAACGAGTTTCGGTGTACACGGTTGGTCAGCAACCTGATGGGCAAAAAGGCAAGGATTGGATTTCGAAGGAATTTTGTGGTGGGCCACACGTGACTCACACTGGCGAAATTGGGAAAATTCATATCTTTAAAGAAAAAGCAGCGGCGGCAGGGGTACGCCGAATTTACGCTACTTTTGCGTAAGATTTTTCCTCAGGAGAGAAGAAGCCCTGTTGTACAGGATATTCTTTCATTTTGCTTTGGAAGCTACTCTTCAAAAGTATCAGAAAATTTGCTTTAATGGAGAGGACCGAGTCTCTGACTCTGTCGTATTCGTTCTATGCCAAATATTCTGCCTTTTTCTCCGCCAAAAGACCGTTCTGAAAAAAATACGGTTTCTGAACCACTGGCTACGTCGGGTAAAAAACAGTTTTTTTTCACGATTATTTTGACTGATACCCTCCTGCAGTCAGCTTTAGTTGCAGGTTCGGAACAGGGTGCGCAGGTTAAAGAAGTATCTCAAATTCACAAGTATTTTGACCGTAAGGACTTATTAGAGCAACTTGACCAGAGTTTGCAGGAGCTTGGTCCAGATTCCGAAGATGTCACGGAAACGGTTTTTGCTTTTGATCAGAATTGGTTACAAGATGGGGAATTAAAAGACGACAAAAAAGTCATTGTCAAAGAACTTGCTGAACAGCTAAGTCTCGAGGCTTTGGGACAATGTAGTATTCCTGAAGCATTGGCGGAAGCGCGCCTGATGGCCAATGAACACGATTCTTGCTTTATTTTTTATTTACAAGAGCAGCATTTCCAGTTAGTTTTTCTCAAGCATGGGCAGCTGTTGGATGTTTTGTCTATTGGTCGCTCAGCGCATTTTTTGGCAGATGCGACAGAAGCTTTTGCTCGCGCGGCGAAAGATCTTCGGGAAGATGGCCAATATTTCCCAGAAAAAATTCTTTTGTGTTCTTTGGTGCTTTCTGACAAAGAATTACAGAATTTACGCCAAGAATTGGCAAAGTTCTCTTGGACAGAAAACCCTGGTTTTCTCCAGACTCCAGATATTGCAGTTCTTGAAGGTGATTATATTATCAACTCCATGAGTCTTGGTGCGGGTAAAGTGTTGACAAATCAATCCTTTCATCAAGTAGAACCCAAAAAAACACCTGTTGAAACTTCTCCGATCGCTCCAGAAAATCCAGCAGAATTTGCTGAAAAGCCCAGTGAGCTTGCTCCAGTTTCGGCAGCGGACGAGGAGTTAGCGGTGGAGCTTCCAGAGGCAAAGAGCTTTGGCATTCCTTTCTCGAAACAGTATTTTGAGCAACGTGCTTTGGATCCTCTGCCCGATCAAAAATCTTCAGCGGAGACAAGTAAGCCAAGCAAAAAACGGAGTCAATGGCAACGCTTTCTTTTACAACACAAAAAGGCTTTGATCTTCGGAGCCTTGAGTGGTTTTTTGGCTTTGCTCCTCTTGTTGGTGCTGTACAGTTTCTTTTTTGCCAAGGTACTCATAACAGTTTCGCCAAAAACGCAACTTTTGCAGGAGGAAAGCATGATTACGCTTGCCCCCAACGCTGAATCTTCGGATTATCAAAAGTTGCTCCTAAAAGCGAGTCTTGAGGAAAAAACCCTCAGCGGTGAGGATGTTTTGACCACTACTGGCGTTACATTGGTTGGTGATAAAGCTACCGGCAAAGTTACGCTGTTTAATAAAACGAAAGCGGAAAAGACTTGGAACGCGGGAACACAGTTAACTGCGGATGGCGATTTACATTTTGTTTTTAATGAAACAGTGACGCTGCCCGCGGCCACGGAAAAATCTGGGGGTGATGGTTTAGATTATGGTAAACTTGAAACTTCTGTAACGGCAGCTGAGATTGGTGCGGAAAGTAATTTGAAAAAAGAGACAAAACTTCGTGTTGATAATAGCTACGATGATGAGTTTTCAGCGACCGTACTTGAGGATTTCACTGGTGGTTCGAGCCGAGAAGTGAAAGTTGTTGCTAAGGAAGATCAAGACAAATTGGCGGAACAATTAGCGGAAAAACTGAATCAAGAAGCACTCAAAGAGTATGCCGCGGCAAATGGCGGTGGAACCTATTATGTTCCTACGGGCATCTATAGTTTTGCGAGCAAAAATTTTTCCGCAAAGGTTGGTGACGAAGCTGATAGTCTTACGCTGAAAGCAGATTTGAATGTTCAAGCAGTGAAATACACTTCTTCAGACCTCAAAGAATTAGCCTATGAGGTGTTGAAGAATGAGTTACCAGAAGGCTATGAGTTTTCAAGCGAAGATCCCAGTTTGCTGAGTGATGCTGCGAGTGCTTCGGCAGATGCTGAGACGATTCAAATGAAGGTTCAGATTAGTAATAAAGCGCAGGCAAAAATTGATCAAGATGCGCTTCGCGCAAGTTTGTTGGGTGAATCCCTGGAGTCAGCCAAACAACAGCTCGCTAATAATCAAGCTCTGAGTCAATATACCTTGCACTATCAGCCGGCTTTTCTGGATCGTTTGCTTTCAACTTTACCAAAACAGAGTCAGCGTTTGCTTATCAAAGTTGAGTAAGCGGCGGAAGAGGATAGATTCATGGCCAAGAAACAAAAAGGCAATTCGCTTCCAGTCAATAAAAAGAGTTTAGTTTCCCTCTACCGGGAGGCTTTGGTGGCAGGTGTTTCTCTCGAGGACCTTGATCAAAAAGTTGAAAAATTCGCGGCTCGCAAACAATTAAAAAAAGAGTTTGAACAGGAAGTTGACGAGACTTTTCAGGATAAACTTTGGGGTTTGCCTCGGATTTGGCGCAAAGTCAGCGCGGCGTTGCCTATTTTTTTAATGATCTTAGGAATGGGCCTAGCGCTTTCTGCACTTTGGCCAATTTTGAGTCATTATTTACCCAAAACTTCAGGGAATGATTTACTTTCTCCGATTAGTGAAGCGCATCCGATTGAAGCCAAAACAAATATTGTTTATGCCCAGAAACTGAGTGAGGAAAGCTATGGTCAGGCAGAAGTGCTGGATGAACCAGTAATTTCTAGTAAAGGTTTGGATTACAGTGATTTGCGAAACTGGTTTGCTGAAGATACAAATTTAGAAGCAGATTCTGAGGATTCCTTGGAGGAGTACCGAATTGATATTCCTAGTCTAAAAGTGAGTAATGCGATGGTTCGCGTTGGTGGAACGGATTTGAACAAAAATTTGATCCAGTATCCGGGTACGGCTTTACCAGGGCAACAGGGGGCACCAGTAATTTTTGGCCACTCAGTTTTGCGGCAATTTTATAATCCTTCGGAAAAGAATTCCAAGCGCTATGGGTCAATTTTTAGTACGATTATGACCCTAAAAGAAGGTGACGAGATTTTTGTCACCTACAAAAATGTCAAATATACCTATCGAGTTGTCAGTCATACGGAAGTAAAACCCACCGATACTTTCATTCTTGCCCAGCGTTACGATGCTCGCCAGCTTAAATTGGTAACTTGTGTCCCCGAAGGAACCACTTTACGTCGAGGCGTGGTGACTGCAGAATTAATAAAGTAATCTGGGTGCTTTTTTGAAATCAGCATTCGCCCTGCTTTTTATTCCCGTGTTACAATCAAAGCATGCAAGCAGTTCTCGGTATTGATTTTGGTAAAAAAAGAATTGGTACAGCAATCAATTTTTCTGATATGGCTGAACCATTAGAAGTAGTTGCTAATGAATTCCAATCAGCGGAACAGCCCGTTTCCTTGGCTGCTCTTCAGCGTTTACGAGAAATTTGCCAGGAACGGCGAATTGAGCAATTAGTAGTGGGGGTATCTGAACAAGAAATGGCTGGATATAGCCGTCATTTTGGTCAAATTCTCGCCCAAGAAACCAATTTGCCCGTGGCTTTTGTCGATGAAACGCTGACTTCTCGAGAAGTGGCTCAGCGTTTACTTGAATCAGGAGCTTCATTGCAGAAGCGCCAAGGGCCGATTGATCATTTTGCTGCGGCACTCATTCTTGAAGCTTGGCTTGATCAAGCAAATCTTGGCTAGACCAAGCAAAGCAGGTTTCGATTCTTCGAGAGTCCTTCCCATAGTTTCGCAGAAAGCAAAAATATGTGTTAGACTGATATCTCATGCCAAAAAAGTCAAAGAAGAAATTCCTTAGTATTTCATTTGCTCTTGTCATTCTCTTGGTTTCTGCGACCGTTGTGGTGATCAGTTCGCTGGCTGCACCCAGTCCAAAACTCACGAAAACTGAGCGTTTTGTGATTCCTAAAGGGCAATCTATCGCTGGAATTGCTGAACGTCTCGAGGATGCTGGTCTTATTCGCAGTCATTGGGCTTTTCGTCTTTGGGTGAGCAAAAACCAGTTGCAAAATAAAATTCAAGCAGGAAGTTTCGAATTAAGTGACAATTTAACTCTGCCAGAATTGGCTCTCGCTCTTACTCGAGGGACTGATGATCTTTGGGTGACAGTGCCAGAAGGCTGGCGACGAGAAGAAATTGCAGCCAGTTTGGCGAAACAGGAGCTGAGTGAATTTGACGAGAAGGAGTTTCTGCAACTGACGACAGGTCTTGAGGGACAACTTTTCCCTGATACCTATTTGCTGTCCAAAGAAAGTAGTACGAAAGCGGTGGCGCAATTATTTGCCAACACTTTTGAAAGTCGAGTGAAACAGGGTTTAGCTACCCAACTTGCAGAGGCCCAGATGTCGCTTAATGAAGTGCTCACCCTTGCTTCTCTGGTGCAACGTGAAAGTGCCAATGAAGCGGAAATGCCTCTGGTAGCAGGAATTCTTCTAAATCGTATGGAAATTCAGATGCCGCTTCAAGTTGATGCCACTTTGCAGTATGTGAAAGCAACCGGGGCTAATGGTGATTGGTGGCCTGATGCTTTGGCAGCGGACAAGGAACTTGATTCTCTCTACAATACCTATCAACACGCTGGTTTACCGCCAGCACCAATTTGCAATCCTGGTTTAGACGCGATTAAAGCGGTTCTTTCTCCAGAGAAAACTTCTGCCCTCTATTATCTTCATGATAGTCAGGGACAGATTCATACCGCGCAAGACTTGGCAGGTCATAATGCCAACGTAAACAAATACTTGCGCTAATCAAAAGTTTTTGCTATAATAACCAATTGTCTAAAAAACAAATCTGTCGACTGTCCGAAGTACTGACAGAAAGCTGAGAGATAACGCGTGTCTTTTGCTTTTATAACAACACAACTCAATCGGTAAGAGTAACACACAGCCTTCATTTTGATGTCTGTGTTTTTTTGCTTTCACCGACTTTTTGGGTTGCAGAGTCAGTATTTCGCGGAAGAAGATTTTTGTCAAGAAGAAACAGTTTTTCTTGAGAGAAATTCAGTTGACTTTTAGGAGCGAACAGTAAAAAGTTACAGAACTTCAAATTACGGAAAAAAAGAAGGAATCTATGTCGCATAGCACCACTCGCCAAAACTGGGGCCAAAAGCACCAAATTTTACCAAAGCTTGACTTAACGAAATTACAAAAAGAAAGTTATCAAGAATTCTTGGATTCCGGAATTGGTCTCGCCCTGCAAGAAGTTAACGGCGAACGTGGCATTGAAGATTTCACTGGGAAAAACTGGTCTCTGAAATTTGGTAAATATCGTTTTGGTGAGCCAACTCACACTCCTGAACAAGCAAAATCAAAAAATATTTCTTATGATTTTCCTCTTTATGTCGAAGCCACTTTGCTGAATAAGCGTACTGGCGAAGAACGAACGCAAGAGGTCTTTTTGGGCGATTTGCCTCGTATGACCCAAACGGGTACTTTCATCATTAATGGTATTGAGCGTGGTATTGTGACGCAGTTGGTTCGTTCTCCTGGAGTTTTCTTCATGGGTGAAGAGGACGCAGTGAGTAAACGTTTGCTTTACAAGGCAGAATTCCGGCCAATGCGTGGTTCTTGGTTGGAAATCAATATTAGTCGACGCAACGTGATTACGGTCAAAATTGATCGCCGCCGCAAGATGCCTGTTACGGTGTTGTTGCGCGCTTTTGGTTTTGAAACTACTGATGAAATCGTAGAAATGTTTGGGGAAGTTAGTAAAAAAGATAAGTACGACTTGTTGGCAAATACTTTGCAAAAAGATTCTACGACCAATCAAGCGGAGGCTTTAATTGAAATCTACGAAAAGATGCGACCTGGTGAGCCAGCAGTTTTGGAAACGGCCAAAGAATTTTTGAAAAATATGTTCTTTGACGCTCGACGCTATGATTTGGGTGAAGTTGGTCGTTATAAAGTGAATCGCCGTCTGAAAATTGACGTTGATCAAAAGAATACAGTTTTGGATCCAAAAGATTTGGTTGCAACCATCAAATATTTAGTTGCTTTACAAAATGGTGAAGGAAAAGTTGACGATATTGACCACTTGTCAAACCGCCGCGTGCGCTGTGTGGGTGAGTTGATTGAAGGCAATGCTTTCCGAATTGGTCTAATCCGTTTAGAGCGATCTATCCGTGAAAAAATGTCTCTTACCAAAACTGATGAAGTGCTTACGCCTTCGGCTTTGGTGAATGCGCGACCCTTAATTGCTGCTGTTTCGGAATTTTTCCGTCGAAACCGTTTGTCTGCGATTTTGGATCAAACGAATCCTTTGTCTGAAGTTGATAACTTACGTCGTCTTTCTGTGATGGGAACTGGTGGTGTGACTCGTGAGCGGGCCAGTTTCTCGATGCGTGATATTAATGCTTCACAGTATTCAAGAATTTGTCCAATTCGTTCGCCAGAAGGTCCAAACATTGGTTTGGTGACGTATTTGGCTCTCTACACTCGAGTGAACAAATATGGCTTCTTGGAAGCACCTTACCTTAAGGTAGAAAACCTCAAGGGAAAGATGCACATCACTGATGAAATTGTGTATCTTAGTGCTGACGAAGAGGAAGATTATCACATTACTCACGCGAGTATCGATATTGATGAAAAGGGTTACATTACCCAAGATTGGGTGCCAATGCGTTATCGCAATGAGTTCATTGAAGGTTCCGCTGAAGAAGTTGAATACATCGACGTGGTGCCTCGCCAAGTGGTGGGAAGCAGTGCTTCCTTGATTCCTTTTGTTGCTCACGATGAAGCGAACCGTGCTTTGATGGGTTCTCATATGCAGTGTCAGGCTGTGCCTTTGGTTTGTCCTCAGGCACCAGTGGTGGGTACTGGTATGGAACATGACATCGCTGTAGCGATGGGCCGAACGATTTTGGCTCCATTTGCTGGAGAGATCACAGTGGCTGATGGTACTCAGGTGCGTTTGAAAGTGGCCAAAGAGGACCAAGAAAAAGCAAAAAGCTATGTGGAAGCTGCAGAAAATGAATTGATTCACTACACAAAGGGTGAAATTGTTTTCTCACTTTCGAAGTATTTACGCACTTCTCAGAGTACTTGTTTTTCACAGCGACCAGCGGTGAAGATGGGACAAAAAATCAGTAAGGGTGACGTCTTGGTTGATGGCCCAGCAACTGATGAGGGTGAATTGGCTCTTGGTACAAACTTATTGATTGCTTATATGGCTTTCAATGGTTTGGGCTATGAAGATGCTTTGGTTATTTCTGATCGTTTGGTCAAAGATGATGCTTTGACTTCAATTCAGATCAGTGAACATAAAGCGCGGGTGATGGATACTCGCTTAGGACCAGAGGAGTTGACGAATGATATTCCCAATGTGAGTGAGACATTTTTGTCAAACTTAACTTTGGATGGCATTATTCGTATTGGAAGTCACGTAAAATCTGGCGATATTCTCGTCGGAAAAGTTGCTCCAAAAGGTGAAACCGAGCTTTCTCCAGAAGAGCGTTTACTGAGAGCTATCTTTGGTGAGAAATCCAAAGAAGTTCGTGATACTTCCCTGCGCATGCCTCATGGTGAAGAAGGGGTAGTCATTGATGTTCAGGTTTTAGACCGTGACCTTGGTGACGAACTCGATCCCGGTACGATCAAAGAAGTGATCGTAAAAGTTGCCGAGATGCGGAAGATCACTGTCGGTGATAAGTTAGCTGGACGCCATGGAAACAAGGGTGTTATTTCTAAGATTGTGCCTGCGGCTGACATGCCTCACTTGGAGGATGGTACGCCCGTGGACATTATCATTTCACCACTGTCTGTCTTGGCTCGTATGAACTTAGGACAGCTGTTGGAAACGCACTTGGGTTGGGCCGCAGAAAAATTGGGCTACAAAGTGGCAGTGCCTGCTTTTGAAGAGTTTGATGAAGATAAAATCTGGCAAGAACTTGGAAAAGCTGGTCTTCCAGTCTCCGGAAAAGCGCAATTATATGATGGCCAAACAGGTGAACCCTACAACGAGAAATCGGTGGTTGGTATCAACTACATCTTGAAACTGAGTCACATGGTTGAGGATAAGACGCATGCTCGTTCCACAGGGCCATACTCCTTGGTGACGCAACAGCCTTTGGGTGGTAAAGCTCAAATGGGTGGTCAGAGAGTTGGTGAAATGGAAGTCTGGGCACTTGAGGCGCATCGTGCGGCTCACGTACTCCAAGAAATGTTGACGATCAAGTCTGATGATGTTCATGGTCGCGCGAAAGCTTTTGAAGCGATTGTAAAGGGTGAAGAAATTCCTACTCCAACAGTGCCAGAGGCTTTCAAGGTGGTCTGTAAAGAATTGAATTCTTTGGGTCTGAATGTGATCGCGATTGATCCTCAGGAAGAAGAAGTCAAAGACGAAGTCAGTGAAGAAATCAAGCAAGAACTTATGGAAGCCGCAGCGAAAGAAGCAGAAGCAACACAAAGTGAAGCTGAAGCCGAATTCGACGAGGAGTCAGAACCAGAAGAAGAGACAGCTGATGATTTTGAAACTGAGGAAGACCTCATAGACGAAGAACTCAGCGATGAGGAGGAAGTCAAGTAATTTACAAAATTTTTGGAACACCTTTATGAAAAACATTGTCGATTTCTCAGCTCTACAAATTAAAATCGCTTCTCCAGCCGACATAATGTCCTGGTCTCATGGCGAGGTCAAAAAACCAGAAACGATCAACTACCGCTCTCTCAAACCAGAGAAAGACGGTCTTTTTGACGAGAAAATTTTTGGACCAAGCAAAGACTACGAATGTTACTGTGGCAAATACAAGCGCATCCGTTACAAAGGAATTATTTGTGACAAATGTGGTGTAGAAGTGACCGAATCTCGGGTCCGCCGTGAGCGTATGGCTCATATCAAATTGGCTGCTCCTGTGGCCCATATTTGGTTCTTCAAGGGCGCACCTTCGAAACTTTCTTTGTTGTTGGACATTTCTCCACGCAATTTAAACTCGATCATGTACTTCTCTCAATACATCGTTTTGGGAGTTGATACTGAAGAGCGCAAAGAAGTTTTGGATCGTTTGGAAGTGAATGAAGTCGCAGCAGCAGATCAACTGCGTGATCATGCAGAAAAATCGATTCAACAAATCAAAGATGATTTGCAAAAAGAAAAAGATGCCCTCAAAGAAAAGGTGAAAAGTAAAGAAACCTTGCAATTGAAATTGGCAGAATTGGAGTTGAAGGCCAAAAATAAAATTGCCGCCACCAAGCAGCAGCTTGAGGTGCAGTTAGAGCAAACTGATGAGATTTACAAAACCATCAAACAAATGGTGAAGAAAATCAAAGTCAAAACTGTTCTGACGGAAGATGAATACTTGAAGCTTGATGAATATGATGCCGCTTCTCACCTGCGTGTAGGCATGGGTGCAGAGAGTGTTCTTGAGCTCGTTAAGAATGTAAATCTTGATGAAGAAATCAAACAATTGCGTGATGAGTTGGCCGAAAGTAAAGGAGCCAAAAAAGCGAAAGTAATTAAGCGCTTGCGCGTCGTGGAAGGTTTCAAAAAAGCTGCGATTGATCCAGCTTGGACCTTCATGACGGTTTTGCCAGTGTTACCTCCAGATTTGCGTCCAATGGTGCAACTTTCTGGTGGCCGTTTTGCCGCTTCCGATTTAAATGATCTGTATCGTCGCGTTATTAACCGAAATAATCGTTTGGCGCACTTGATTCATTTGGGAGCACCTTCGATTATTTTGCGTAACGAAAAACGCATGCTGCAGGAAGCGGTTGATGCTTTGATTGATAGTTCTCAAGCCAAACAAAATCGCCGCCGCAGTACTCGCCGACCACTTCGCTCACTTTCTGAGATGCTTCGAGGAAAGACTGGTCGTTTCCGTCAAAACCTTTTGGGAAAACGGGTCGACTATTCTGGTCGAAGTGTGATTGTGGTGGGTCCAGAATTAAAACTCAATCAATGTGGTTTGCCAAAAGATATGGCTTTGGAAATGTTCAAACCTTATGTTTTGCGTGAACTCATTGTTCGAGGCATTGCGCCAAACGTTAAGAGTGCTCGTCACTTGGTTGATCGCCGAGAATCTGAGGTCTACGCCGTTTTGGAAAAAGTGATTGAAAATCACCCAGTGCTTTTGAACCGTGCTCCAACTTTGCATAAGTTAGGTATTCAAGCTTTCTATCCAGTTTTGATCGAAGGCAATGCCATCGCTTTACATCCTTGTGTTTGTTCTGGTTACAATGCTGACTTTGATGGTGACCAGATGGCTGTTCACGTGCCTTTGACCAAGCAAGCGCAAGAAGAGGCAATTGAACTGATGATGGCGAACCACAACTTGTTGAAACCAGCAAACGGTGAGCCAATCACGGTGCCAAACAAAGACATGGCTTTGGGTTCGTATTACTACACCAGCTTTGATGAGCGCATTGAGAAATTCCCCAGTGTTTTGGGTAGTCAAGATGAAGCGATTCACTTGTACCAAACCGGTAAATTGCAATTACGTCAACGAGTGACCTTGATGATGGAATTGGCCGGGAAAGAACAGCTGGTTGAAACCTGTGTTGGTCGTTTATTGTTCAATGCAGTTTTGCCAGAGAGTCTTCGCTTTATCAATGAGCCAGTCAACGCTAAGAAGATCAAACTGATCGTGACGCGCGCGATTGAAATGGAAGAGACCCAAGTGGTAGCAGACATGATTGACGCAATCAAAGATCTTGGTTTTGCGGCCGCAACGAAGTCAGGTCTTTCTGTCTCGGTGACGGACTGTGGCATGATTGATGAAAAAGATCAAATCATTGACACCGCCAACCAAAAGGCTGAATTGATTAAAGATAATTATCTGCAAGGTTTGATCACTGATGAAGAACGTCGTCGTCAATCCTTGGATGTTTGGATTAAGACCACTGATGAATTGGCTGAGAAAACTTGGGAAACCTACACGGATGACAATTCGGTCAAATTGATTATCGATTCTGGTGGTACCCGTGCTTCCAAAGATCAGGTCAAACAGCTGGCTGCAATGCGTGGTTTGGTGGTTGATCCTTTGGGAAACATTGTGGAAATGCCTACCAAGTCGAACTTCCGTCAGGGTTTATCAATCTTTGAATACGTGACTTCGGCTCGTGGTTCTCGAAAAGGTCTGACCGACTCAGCTATCAAAACTGCTGATGCTGGTTATTTGACTCGTCGTTTAGTGGACGTCGCTCATGATGCCATTATTCGCACTGAGGACTGTGGCACGACCGAAGGAGTGGAAATCAAGCGTGAACCACGCAAAGATGTTTTCTACCAGAGAATTCTTGGTCGCTATACCACGAAGGAAGTGAAAGCTGGCAACAAGGTTTTGGCTGCTGCTGACAGTATGATCACGGATGAAGTGGCCCAAACAATTGTGGCTTCTGACGTTGATTCCGTTTTTGTTCGTTCGCCATTGACTTGTCGTTGTACGAAGGGACTTTGTGCGAAATGTTATGGTTGGGATTTCTCTACCCGCAGCAATGTGGAAATTGGTGTCCCAGTCGGTGTGGTTGCCGCTCAGTCTATTGGTGAGCCAGGTACGCAGTTGACGATGCGAGTGAAACACTCGGGTGGTATTGTCGGCTTGGACGTGACTCAAGGTTTGCCTCGCGTAGAAGAATTACTCGAAGCAAGAAACCCCAAGGTGCAGGCAATCATTGCTCATTTCGCTGGTAAAGTGAAAGTTGAGGAAGCGGAAGCAGAACACGTGGTGACGATCAAAGGTCAAGCCGGTGAAGAGGAGAGTTATCACATTCCTTCGACTGTTACGCTTTTGGTCAAAGACAAAGATCTGGTTGCGATGGGTCAAGAACTTACGCCAGGCGGCATCAACGTTCAAGAGATGTTGCAATTGGTCGGTTTGATTCCCACTCAAGCTCACATTATTGATCAAGTGCAAGCAGTCTATGAATCTCAGGGTATTGCGATCAATGACAAGCACTTCGAAGTAATTGTGCGCAAGATGGGTGATAAACTGCAGATTGAGATGCCTGGTGACACTGACTTCCTAGTCGGTGAAGTGGTTGAGCGAAGTCGCTTCATGGATGTCAATGACAGCGTTATGGCTGCCGGTGGTGATCCAGCTACAGCTCGAGTTTTACTCTTGGGTATTACTCGTTCTTCTCTGTTTACCAGTTCTTGGTTATCAGCGGCTTCTTTCCAACACACCAAGCATGTTCTGACCGATGCTTCTTCAGAAGGGGCAGTCGATTACTTGGAAGGTTTGAAGGAAAACGTCATTATTGGACGTTTGATCCCAACCAGCGAAGAAAGAGCTCGTTTGAGCAAATAACGTTATTAAGTGGAAAAAACAGGGAGCATGTGTTAAAATTGCTCCCTGTTAGAAATTTAGAATACAGAAATTATGCCAACCATAAACCAACTTATTAGAAAAGGCGGACGGAAAAAGAGAGTTGCACGCGTCAAAGCGACCGCGCTGCGCCGGAGTTTTAACTCCGTGATTAACCGTCCAGTCGACACCTTTAGCCCGCTGAAACGAGGTGTTTGTACTGTGGTGAAAACCATGACCCCAAAGAAACCTAACTCCGCTCTTCGTAAAGTGGCGAGAGTACGTCTTTCTAATAAAGTTGAAGTCACCGCTTACATTCAAGGTGAAGGCCACAACCTGGCTGAACACAGTATTGTTTTGGTTCGCGGTGGCCGTGTCAAAGACTTGCCAGGTGTGAAATATCACATCGTTCGTGGCAAATTTGACTGTGCTGGTGTGGTTGATCGCAAGACCAGCCGCAGTAAATATGGGGTGAAAAGAGCAAAATAAAGGGAATTGAGTATGAGAACCAAGAAGGCACAAGTTCGAGAAACTGAAAAAGACGCAAAGTACGGTTCAAGCACCGTACAAAAAATTATTAATCGCTCCATGATCGATGGCAAAAAATCTGTTGCCCAAAAGCAAGTTTACCTTGCTTTAGCAATGGTGGAAGAACAAAGCAAGAAAAAGGCTTTAGATGTCTTACAAGAGGCATTAGAAAAAATTAAGCCTCAAATGGAAGTACGTTCCCGTCGAGTAGGTGGCGCTTCTTACCAAGTGCCAATGCCGGTTCGTGGACGTCGAGCCAGTTCTTTGGTGGTCCGTTGGTTGGTGACTGAAGCCAACAAACGCCCCAATAAGCAATATCACAGCTATGCTGAGAAATTAGCAGCTGAAATTTTGGATGCTTTGCAAGAGCAAGGTGGAGCAATCGAGAAGCGCAATACTTCGCACCGTATGGCCGAAGCCAATAAAGCTTTCTCACATTTCCGCTGGTAAAATTGAGTACAAAAGTGATTCGTTTTACGGGCTTGCTCCGCAATTCGGCTTTTGAAAAATGCCTCTCGGCAACATACAATAGAATCTTGTTAAAAAAGAGAGAAAAATAAAAGGTTTTTATGTCAGACATTTCTTCGCACCGTCAAGTGCCTTTAGACCATATTCGCAATATTGGTATTATTGCGCATATTGATGCAGGTAAAACCACGACTTCCGAGCGGATTCTTTTCTACACGGGAAGAAACTACAAAATTGGTGAAGTTCATGAAGGTGCGGCAACGATGGACTGGATGGCTCAGGAACGTGAGCGTGGTATCACGATTGTGTCTGCGGCCACGACTTGTTTCTGGACGCCCTATTTTGAAACCGCTCTTCCCAAAGATCGATATCGTTTTAACATCATTGATACACCAGGACACGTTGATTTCACTGCAGAAGTTGAGCGTTCTTTACGCGTACTTGATGGTGGTGTAACGGTTTTGGATGCTTCCGAGGGTGTGCAATCTCAGTCAGAAACCGTTTGGCGTCAAGCTGATAAATATCATGTTCCTCGTATTTGTTTTGTAAACAAAATGGATAAATTGGGTGCTGATTTCATGGCAACCGTGGAAGACATCCGCAGTAAATTTGGTGTGGTGCCTGCTCCAATGGTTTTACCCATGGGTTCCGAAAATTCTTTCCAAGGGGTCATTGATCTGATTACCCGCGAAGCCTATTTCTGGGAAAATCATGAGGCAGCGACCGAACCAGAAGTTTTACCTATTCCTGAAGAATTCAAAGAGCAGGTCGAAATTGAACGGGCCAAACTCGTAGAAGCAATTGCGGAAACGGATGATGCTTTGATGGAAAAATTCTTCAATGAAGAGGAGATTCCCGTCAATGATTTGAAAGCGGCGCTCCGTCGGGCAGTCATCGATTACAAATTGGTGCCAGTCTACGCAGGTTCTTCTTTGAAAAATACGGGTATTCAGCCCCTTTTGGATGCAATCGTTGAATACTTGCCATCTCCTATGGATATTGATCATATTAAGGGAACAAAACCCCGAAGTGAGGAAGAGATCACTCGTCAGCTCACTCCAGAAGAGAAATTTTCAGCTTTGGCATTCAAAATTCAAACCGATCCTCATGTTGGAAAATTAACCTATGTACGGGTATATTCTGGTGTTTTGAAGTCTGGAAGTTACGTGTACAACTCAACGAAAGACAAAACGGAACGGGTTGGTCGCTTACTCTTAATGCATGCAAACGATCGTGAAGAAATCACTGAGGCTCGAGCTGGTGAGATTGTTGCGGTAGTCGGTTTGAAAGAAACCAAAACCGGAGACACTCTTGCTGATCAGGCTGATCCAATTGTTTTGGAAGGTATCACTTTTGCTGAACCAGTTATTTCTTTGGCAATTGAACCAAAAACGAAGTCAGATCAAGAAAAGATGGGCTTGGCTTTGGCGAAACTTTCTGAAGAAGATCCTACTTTTACGATCAAAGTCAACCAAGAAACTGGCCAAACCATTATTGGTGGTATGGGTGAACTCCATTTGGAAATCATTGTTGACCGTATGAAACGAGAGTTTAAGGTTGATGCAGAAATTGGGAAACCACAAGTTGCCTATCGCGAAACCATTACCAAATTGGCTGAGGGTGAAGGAAAATACATCAAACAGTCAGGTGGTCGCGGTCAGTATGGTCATGTGCTTCTGCGTATTGAGCCAAAAGATCGTGGAACTGGTTACGAATTTGTTAACGCAATTACCGGCGGTGTGGTGCCTCGGGAATACGTCGAACCAACCAATAAAGGTATTCAAGAATCTCTGGAACGAGGTTTCTTGGCAGCTTACCCAATGACTGATTTGAAGGTGACCCTCTACGATGGTTCGTATCACGAAGTTGACTCAAGTGAAATGGCCTTTAAGATGGCTGGTTCTTTGGGTATGCGTGATGCTGTCAGCAAAGCAGGAATGGTTTTGTTGGAACCAGTGATGAAGGTGGAAGTAAGTACTCCAGAAGAATTTATGGGTGACGTGATTGGTGATTTAGGAAGCCGACGCGCGCAAATCCAAGGAACAACTTCTCGAGGAAATGCGACGATCATTACGGCGCTTGCACCTTTAGCAGAAATGCAAGGTTACGTCACAACCCTTCGCGGTATGACGCAAGGTCGAGCCAGTAGTGTGATGATCCCCAATCACTACGAAGAAGTGCCAAAAACCATTACTGATAAAATTGTGGAAGAGAGAAAAGGCATCCACAATCGTTAAAAATCTTTGCTTGGAAAAAAGATTTGTTTATCAGAGGTTTTTAGGATAAAATAGAGGACGCCAAAAAGTAGAAGTTAGTAAAAAGCAATAAAAAAAGAAAAAGGAGACGTTTTATGGCAGATGCACAAAAATTTGTCAGAACTAAGCCGCACGTCAACATTGGTACCATTGGTCACATCGACCATGGTAAAACCACTTTGACTGCCGCTATTACTCAAACCTTGGCCAAACGGAATCCATCCGATATTAACAAGGCTATGGTTTACGCCGATGTGGAAGGCTCAAAAGAAGAAGTGGCTCGTGGTATTACCATCAACCTTTCTCACATTGAGTACGAAACCAAGAAGCGCCACTATGCTCATATTGATGCTCCAGGTCACGCTGACTACATCAAGAACATGATTACCGGTGCTGCTCAGATGGATGGTGCGATTTTGGTCGTAGCCGCCACTGATGGTCCTATGCCTCAGACTCGTGAGCACATCTTGTTGGCTCAACAGGTGAACGTGCCAAAGATCATCGTCGCTTTGAACAAATGCGATATGGTCAGTGACCCAGAACTTCTCGACTTAGTCGAAATGGAAGTCCGTGAGCTCTTGACCAAATATGGTTTCGATGGCGACAACGCGCCTGTGATTCGAGTGAGTGCTTTGAAAGCCTTGGAAGGTGACGAAGCCGCTCAAGATCAAATCATGAAACTCATGGATACCGTTGATGAATACATTGACGAGCCAGTGCGTGATTTGGACAAGCCTTTCTTGATGCCAATCGAAGACGTGTTCTCGATCAAAGGTCGGGGAACCGTGGTAACGGGTCGTATCGAAGCCGGTATCATCAAAGTTGGTGATCCAGTTGATATTGTCGGTATCCGCGAGAAGAAATCTTCCGTGGTGACTGGTGTCGAAATGTTTAGAAAACAACTCGACCAGGGTCAAGCTGGCGATAACGTCGGTATTTTGCTCCGTGGTGTTGAAAAAGACGATGTTGAGCGTGGACAGGTTTTGGCTAAGCCAGGAACTGCTACTCCTCACAAGAAATTTGAGGCACAAGTGTATATCTTGAAAAAAGAAGAAGGTGGTCGTCACAAACCATTCTTCACTGGTTACAAGCCTCAGTTCTACATCCGTACTACGGACGTGACTGGTGAAATCAAACTCCCCGAGGGTGTTGAGATGGTTATGCCTGGTGATAACGCCAACATGACTGTCGAATTGATCACTCCAGT
>CAZWOQ010000002.1:0-23389 GCA_964635585.1 uncultured Pseudomonadales bacterium
GCACAAGTACCCAAATTATTACGTATTTTGTGATTATAACACAAAAATGGGGCTACCTCAAGGGGACTTGAGGGAAGCCCCAAATCTTCAACAAAAATTCCCTTATACCTTTTTATGCTCTTCCTTGAGCATATCGTAGAAATGGGCCTGGCTAACAGCCATGTAGGGCTGTAACCAAAGGAAACCGATACCAAAGGTGAAAATCGCCAAAATTTGCCAACCAATGAAACTGAGTTGCAAAACAAAAAGTTTCCACTTGTATCCATCCATGAGCTGACTGGATTTTGCCAACAATTCATTCGCCGACAATTCTGGATGATCGATCATCAAAAAATACGCCATACTGTAGCGGTAGATGGCGATAATTCCAGGAATAATGAACAACAGCGTCCATAAGAAGGTTTTGACCGACATCAGTAAATACAAGGTGAAAGTTTTGGTGAATTTCTTGAAACCAGCCAAAAGCATACTATTATCAACCGCTTCCTCTCGCTTGAAAGATAAGAAATACTTTGTCACACCATAGGTGACTGGTCCCATTACCAATAACTGAATTACCGTGCTTAATCCTGCATGTTCATCATTTCTCACAGACAAAGCAGAGATCGCAATAAGAATGAGCATGTATAAGAGTGTAAAAACAACGGGTTCAGTCCAGTGACCCTTTAATTGGCTGAGTGCCTTTGTACGAATTTCCTTACTTCCAACCATGATTCCTTTCTTTAGAGTGCTTCCTGCTCTCAAAGATGGCTATATATTGCTCTTTAGCATAGCACGTTCTTTTTCAGGAGTAAATCTCTAGCGTGACAATTTATTTCTGCTCTTGCTCAAGCAAGTTGAGCGCATTCGCCATCAGTGACTGCACCGTCATGGGCCCAATTCCACCTGGCACGGGAGTCAAAAAGCTCGCTTTGATGGCACAGTCTGGATCAATATCGGGTGCAGGTTCACCAACATCGATGAGCATTACTCCATCGGCAATCATTGCCGGTTGGATGAGATTCCGCTGGCCGGTTGCCGCGATAATGAGACTAAAATCTTTCAGAGATTTTTTTTGTTCAATATATTCATTTAATTGCTTCTTACCAAACAATTTTATTTCGCATTTTTTTAATTTTTCTTGCCGAAACTCTGCCGAATGACTTTGGTCCAGCATCGGGTCATTATTTTGCCACGCCTCACGAATTCGGCAAGGAAAACGGCCCGTTTGCTCATTGCGTAATTGGTAATACAGCGGTCGACCAAGAAGATCGGAACGTCCCAAAATCAGCACTCGCTCACAACTGGGACAAAAATCAGCTTGTTGATTTTCCCGATACCATTTGAAGGTGCTAAGAACCGCCCGAACTGTGGCCGGCAGAAGCATTCCTTGATCACGCCATGTTCCCGCTTCAATTGCGGCCAAGGTTTGCGGATGCAAACCATCGACGTCCTTATTAACGCCTTGATTATTTTTCGTCGCAATTTTTTCCACCAAGGCTTGCCACCAAATTGCAAAATCAGCCGCCGTCTTTGCCGAAACAGTTGCTGGTTGGCTTTCAAGCCATTTTTGCGTCCAAGGTTTTTGAATAATGATTCCAGTAATGGCCGGATCAGCACTCGCTTCTTGGATTGCCGCCTGAATTTTTTCGATAGGATCAAGAAAAGAAAAAGCACTCACTTGGTAATCAATACCGATTCGCTGCGCTGCTTCTTTTTTGAGTTGGGTATAAATCTGGCTCGCTCGATCTTCTTCGAAAAGAATTGCTTGGATTCGAGCACTCAGGCCGCTCGCCCGCAGGCGAGCGGCCTTCTCTTTCAAATGTAATTCTTGTTGAGCAGCAACAGCATAGCCGTCAAAATATATTGCCATAGCGCTATTATACCTTCTTACTTTTCATTTTCTTCTTTCATCTCAGCAAAAAGCGGAAATTCCTGGGCAAAAGCGGCGACCTCTTTTTGGAGAGCTAACAAGAAGGGATCTTGCAGAGCACGACGGCGGAATTCACGAAAGAAAGCCGTACGAGCTTTGGGTTCTTGGGGCGTTTTTTCGTCTTTTATATGGTCGATGACCGCCGCAATCCATTGAGCAATTTTTGTCATCTCTGGCTCTTTCATTCCTCTGGTAGTTACGAGCGGTGTTCCTAAACGCAACCCCGATGGAGCAAATGCTGAACCCGGTTCATTAGGAATCGTGTTTCGGTTAGCATAAATTCCCGCAACATCCAAAGCAAAAGCTGCCTGAGTCCCCATGCCCACAGAAAATGGGGTGAGATCTACTAGCATTAGATGCGTCTGGGTACCATCCCCGACCAGTTTTAAACCCGCCGCTTGCAAAGCCTTTGCCAAAGCCTCTGCATTCCTGCGAACTTGTTGACCATAGTGGCGATACGCCGGCGTCATTGCTTCCGCCGCGGCTAGAGCAATTCCGGCAGTCGTGGCATTGTGGGGACCGCCTTGTAACCCTGGAAATACTGCTGAATCAATCTTTTTCGCTAGATCTTTATCCTTGGCTAGACCTTTTTCCGTAACCAAAATCACTGCCCCACGAGGTCCGCGGAAAGTCTTATGCGTTGTGGTCATTACAACATCCGCATAAGGGATAGGACTGGGGTGTTCCCCTGCTAGGACAAGCCCAGTAATATGGGAAATGTCTGCCAAAAGGTAGGCTCCAACTTCTTGCGCGATTTCCGCAAATTTGGCGAAATCAAGAATAAAAGGATACGCCGTATTCCCCGCAATGATCAGTTTTGGCTTCTGTTCGAGAGCCAATTTGCGAAGTGCTGCATAATCGATGCGAGCCGTATCATCTAGACCATACTGCACCGAGTGAAAAAATTTGCCAGAAAATGTTACTTTTGGGTGTCCATGGGTCAAATGTCCGCCAGAAGAAAGCGCCAATCCCATTAAGGTGTCTCCTGGCTCAAGCAGGGCAAATTCCACTGCTGAATTTGCTGGCGATCCGGAATACGGCTGAACATTTACGTGGGGCACGCCAAAAAGCTTTTTGAGCCGTTCTTGAGCCTCAATTTCGATCTGATCGATTACTTGGTTCCCTTCGTAGTAGCGACGACCGGGATAACCTTCTGAGTACTTACTGGTTAAGCAAGAACCCAAAGCTTCCATCACTGCTGGTGAGCAGTGGTTTTCCGAAGGAATGAGGCCGATTTTCGCTCGTTGTCTCGCCTCTTCTTGGTTGATAAGTTCAAAAATTCGATCTTTTTTGGTCATTTCTTCTTTCCTTTCTTTAGTCTACTTGTTTTTCGTTTTTTAACCAAGCGACAACCTGATACGTTACTGGCGTTTCCACTAGAGAAACCAGACATTTTAGTGCCCAATACGGGAGAATGAGTGCCCAGACAAAGCCTGCATTCCCTGGTTCATAAAACGCCAAGAACATGAAAATGCTGGTATCGCCAAAAAGGCTAACAATGTTCGAAACATTGCTTCTCAACCAAAGCGCTTTTTTTTGCATGCGAGCGCGAATCTGAGAAAAAATCAGGATGTCGAGGCGTTCGGCAACAAAAAAAGCAACCAGGCTTGCAAGCGTCATCCGCAAAGATTTGGCAAAAATCGTCTGGTAAGCTGGCTCAAAGGCCGCAAAGCGTTGACTCACAGGCAAGGCTAAAGCCAATACGGTATACCCTGTGAGAAAAATCAACATTAAGAGAGCAGTTCGCAAAAAGCTTCTTGCCCGCTCCCTGCCTTCAACTTCGGTGATGACGTCATTAATAATAAAAGTCACTGGCAGGGTGAAAATAGCGACTGAGGCCGTTAGAAAACCAATTGTAAAAGTTTTCGCGCCCATCAGTTCAGCTATAAGCACGCAAGCGATGTAAATAGCCAAGAGAAAATCAAGTTTTTCGCTTTTGCTTCGAAGTTTTCCCGAAGAAAAAGGCCAAAAATTCTTAAGTTTTTTTGGCAGTTTTGCTGAAGACATAGGTCCTTTCAAATACTAAAAAATACAAAATGAATAAAAATTGACAAAAAAAGAGGCAAAAAAGCCTCTAAAAAATATGGGGAAAATTAAAGCGTGGCAAAACCGGTCTGGAAGAAAAATCTTGCTTTAATCATAGGCACATTATCTGCCGAACTAAAATATTCTGCAAGAGGAAATTTCCTCAAGGGCCCAGCTCTTTTAGCAATCTTTAAAAGACTATCGGCCTAAACACCGTTTTTTTATAGGTTGCTCCCCTTCTCCGCAAGGGCTATTCCCTGAGAAAATCAGTGTTATAATCGGCAGCATCAATGAAAAATTCAAATGTGGAAAACCCAGTCGAAAGAAATCCGCTCATTCTCATCTCTGGTGATAATGCTTCGGGGACCAGCACTCTTCTTAAATACCTAGAAGCAGCTTGGAAAAAACTCTCCCCAGAAACTGGGGCTCCTCCCCTTGAAGTTGTCAAAGCAGGTGGCGATCTGTTTCGGCCGCTTGCCCTCTATTACCAACAATACCTTGAAAACTGCCAAAGAAATGAACAAGAAGCAATTAAAAAATTCCTCGAAGAGGTTATTCGGCCCGCTTTACAGGATCCCGTGAAGTTTTGCCAAAAAGATGCAACTTTTCAAGAATACCTCAAGCAACGCGCCTCAGATGAGATCACTCGAGATTTTCGGCGCATTCTCGAAGAAACAGCTGCCGTTGACGAAGTTGATGAACTCGTTGATCGTTTTCCGGTCGCTCAGGCTCAGAAAATAGAGACAGAAGAAAAAGGGCCACGCATCTTTGTCTTTGAATCCTTTTTGGCCCAACTTTTTTTTGGTGAAGAGCTCGGTGATGAACTTAAACCAAAACTTGATGGTGAACGCCAAGTAGCCCGAATTCATTTGCAAGTTAGCCCGGAAGAAGCTGGCTGGCGAGCCCTCGTCCGAGCTTTAAACAAGGGTTCCCAAGATAGCAATGATGAACTCCGGATTCTGCGAGAGGCCTTACCAACAGAGGAAACTCGCTTGGCACTTTTACGTCAAGAAACTCGCGAAAAAGTTCTCAACGAATTAAAGAATGAAAAAGTAGCTGATGTTTACCTTGCTCTTATTCTTGCCCATGATAAATTCACTTCTGTAAACCAACAGCGACGTGAAGAAAACATCCACTCTTGGGAAAGAACCTACAATTTCCAGTGGCCTGAGGTTTTGTCCCTCCAGGGGCTTCATAGTATCGACACGGATGAGCTCTCGCCAACAGAAGTTTTCAAACAAGTTTTGGCAATTCTGGTGGAAGAAATTCCACAATTTGGGGCAGTTTTTCTAAGCATTCAGAGCTCTTTAGCAGCTCAGGAAACATAGGCTATATCGGTCAAAACTGCTCGCAGCGCTGCTTCGAGAAGTTCTGCTGTTGGACTCTGTCTCATCTTTTTCAGTGTCAAGCCTTTATTCCGATTCTCTTGGCTCAAAATGGCCACACTTTCAATGCCAGCATTTTCGATCAGGCATTCAATTGCCGCAAAATGGAGATTTGACTTGAGAATAAGACCGTTTTCTCTTGCTTGCAGAAGATATTGCCAAAGAAGTTCGGGATCGATGGGGCGACTAATGACTTCAACCTGGTCATGGAAACTATGCTCTGCCCCATTTTTTACTGCAATGCCTAAGTCCCAAAGGATGCGCACTCTGCCATTCGCTGGAAAACAGTAGTTTTTGGTCGTTTCGAGTAATAATTTAATAAATGCCTCATCAGGAATTTTTTCTGAGTATTTTCTGTCCAGTTTATGCTGCTGCACAAATTCTCCATTTACTTCCAAAAAGCTATTTCCATCCGCCCCCACAAACACCTTCCTTTTCATAAATTCCTGAACTTCTTCTTGAGTTGCCAGACGATTTGGCTTTAGCACATACGAAAGTTGTTGGATTTCACTCAAGAGCATTTTTGAATGAGCCACTATTAGAGCACTCGGATCCATCGGTTCATTGCCATTGAGATCGACTGAAAAAACCTGATTTTCAGAAAAGCTTTGATCAGGATAAATGATCTCCCCAATCAACTTATAAATTGCCGCCAATTTGTGCGCATTTCCCGAATTAATAAAAAGTAACTCCATTTCACGAAAAGCCTCCAGCCAGGCTAGTTTCCGCTCTTTACGGCTTTGCTGCTCGGCAGGAATGATTTCGGGCGAGTAAAAGTTCATGTCGGGAAATAGTAGCGGATAACGTTTTTAGGGAAACCTAAGCTGAGAAAGCGTTCATTCCGAGCGGCCTCACTTACTCCTTGCTGTTGCCAGTTTTCGTTCAGTAAACGTAACATTTCAAAACGCTCGAAGGGAAAGATGATCCAAGCCGCTGTTTCGCTCGCATAGTAGTCTGGTAGTATTTCTGAGCGAGGCTTTAGAAAAATACTCGCCGTCCGTACTTCTGCCGCACCCAACTTCAGTAGATGGTTCTTGGCAAAAATAAGGGACTCACCCGTATCTGCAACATCATCGAAAAGTAACAGGTGCTTGCCTTTCACAGAAACAGGAATTTCTTGATAAATTTCTGGGTGTTGTAAACGTTGATTAATCCCCGTGTAAAAACGTACGCCTAAACTCGCTAAGCGATGCGAGCCTAAATAATCAACCAAAGAACGGCTCATTGGCCAAGCCCCTTTGGCTAAAGCCACTACCCCAAACGGTTGGAAGTCTTGCCGAATTTTCTTGGAGAGTTGGAATGTTAAGCGATCCAAATCTTGCCAAGTCGGCACCAAATATTCAGCTTTTTCCGGAAGAACTTGGACAGGTGTAAGCGACATAGTTCCTTTTGAGTGCAGGCAGTGTTTATAAATTATTTATAAAAAAAGAGCGTCTTCCTTTTCCTATTCACTTGGTGTCCCCTGCACTTGGCAAGTTCGTTACTTGGGAATACGAAAAGCAAAACGCTCTTTCGCACTCTTACTTAATTAAGCCTCCATTATATCAAAATCATTGAAAAAAAGCAAATTGACTGTGTTCTCTACAGCTTCTTCAAAGTTGCTAGCGCCTGCTGCAAATCGGCCGCTAAAGCTGCTTGAAAGGTCATTTGCTCTGCGCTGCGCGGATGACGGAATCGAAGTTCACTGGCATGCAAAAACTGTCTGGGACACCAAAGAAGATCCAACTTGGCTCTATTACGTCCTAAATACAGTTGATCTGCTACCAGAGGATGCTGTTGCGCCGCAAAATGGACACGAATCTGGTGGGTCCGACCAGTTTTTGGCCAGGCCGCGACGAGAGAAAAGCCAGCTTGATAGGTATTTTCCAAACGCTTAATCATGAGTTTCGTTTCCAGACGTTTCTTGCGTGCCAATTTTTCCACATCGGCCTTGTTTTTCTGTTCTGCTGTTGCTTCGTTCTGGTCCCGCTCTTGGCGCAAGCGCGATACCAATGAAGGAATTAAATCCTGAGCAGAAAATGTCTCTTTCACTGTATATTCTGTCAATGCCGCTCGACCATCGGCAGAAATTTGGTATTTCAGACGATCGTGACTCGCTCGAGCGAGAGAGGCTTGAATTTGACCCTCTTGAATCGAAAAGTGCCCATGACAAAGCAAAAGATATTGTTTTTGGGTTTCTCGCTGTTTGAATTGCTGTAACAAATTCAGCAAGGCCCCTGGATTTTTTGCCCAAATCATTATTCCACTCGTGTCCTTATCGAGACGGTGAACCAAACCTTGCCGTTCTTGCCATATTTCTTCTGGAGAACCATAGCTTTCATCAAAATTCTTTGGCACAAGTGATTGCCAATTGGCTGTTTTTTGCGGCTGCGCCGCTAAATAGTTCCGAAAAGCCGTCTGCAAGGTCTCCGTTTTCGCCGTTTCTGAATCATTCACAATGACGCCAGCTGGCTTATTAATCAACAAAATATCTTCGTCTTCAAACAGGATAAGTGAAGCAAATGTGGCAATCATATGTTTTTCCGACGCGAAAGATGCAGACTTCGGCCTGAGCGCGAAAACAGTAAACCGAGACCGAGTAACAAAAGAAGGAGATTAAAAAAAGGATCCAAATTTACCGTTGCCACGACCACACTCGGCAAACGCAAAAAAGAGGTGAGCAAGTAAAAGGCTGCTAAAAGAATCAGAAAATTGCTTAGTAAAAATCCTGATTGTGCCGTTTTTTTTCCTTTTCTATACCACTCGAAAGTTCGGTACTGGTACTCCATTCTCGACAAATACCAAAAAAGGGCTAAATAGAAAAAGAAGAAATATAACTGGACGGGATGCGTTTTTTCAAAACTTCCTGGGAAAACCACACCCCAAGGCATATTGGTGAATCGGCCACCATAGCTTCCATCAAAGAAAAAGCCTAGATACATCAGGGCCAAACCTAAGCTCATTGCCGTCGCCCAAAAATCAAGAATTTCAAAAGCATCCCATTTGCGCTTACTGGCATAGCGGTAAAGGTACCAAACGGAAAACGAGAGCGCTAAGAAAATTTCATTACCTGGTTTATTTACCAAATCAAAAATGAGAAAGGGATTACCCGAAAACTGAGACCAATTCATTCCTACAAAAATAAAACGTCCCAAAACAAAAGCAAAAATTAGCGACAACAAAAAAGCATCAAAAACCTCATAGAGATCATAGTGCTCTTCCTTCCCTTTCCGCCAAAAAATGAAGGCAGAAAAGAACAAAGCCAAAAAAGCAAAAACGGTTAAAGTTTTGATTTGTAAAAAAGGCAATTGTAACAAGATTGGATACATCTTGGTCTTATTCTAAACCATCAGCTTGTGGAGAACCAGCGAAATTCTTTTTTAAAAAATCTGTGCCGAGAGAGGGAATCGAACCCTCACGAAGTTGCCTTCATAGGTTTTTGAGACCTAAGCGTCTACCAATTCCGCCATCTCGGCATGAGATATTCGGGGAAAGACCCCAAAAAATCAGTAGCAGAAGGGTATTTTACTCCAAAGCAGCGCTTTTTTGAATACGAAATGGAAAAATTCTCATTGAGGAGAAAATTCCCTTTTCTCCAGGTTTCGGTGAAAAGAACCGCTTGCCGTTAACTCTTTTTTCCGTCATAGTAAGCACTATGGAGAGCTTCAAAGAAATCCTCGCGGGTGTTTTTGCTGTCGACAGCGTTTGGTCGATTGTTTTTCGTGGAGCTCTTTGGCTCCTGATTTCTCTGGTCATTATTGCCACTGTTGATAGTCAAGGCGAAAACCTTTCCAACAACAAACTCAAATCCACGCTAGGATTTTTCTTGATGTTTCTGTTTTTATCGGGAGCCTTAATTTATCTTCTTTTTGGAGTTGCGGTCGGCTAAGGCTGTTCTCAGCAGTCAGACAAGTTTAGATTGCTCCTCCCCTTCGATTTTCCATACCGTAGAATTTGACACGATCACCACGGAAGTACAGTTCGATGTCGCCCAAGCCACCATTCCGGTGTTTCGCTACACGCAGAGTAACTGATTCACGCAAATCATCATCTTTTCGATACAAGAACATCACAACGTCAGCATCCTGTTCGATTGAGCCTGATTCTCGAAGATCAGAAAGCTGAGGTGCTTTTTCGCCTCGCTGTTCAACGGCACGAGAAAGCTGCGCCAAAGCCAAAACAGGAATTTTCAATTCCCGAGCAATATTTTTCAAACCTTGGGAAATTTCTCCCACTTCCTGAACCCGATTTTCTCGATTCTGACCATGAGCGAGCTGTAAATAGTCCACCACAATCATGTCAATATTCTGCTCCATCATTAAACGACGAGCTTTTGTCCGTATTTCGTAAATACTTAATCCTGGCGTGTCATCAATAAAAATTTTTGCCTCCGCCAAAACACCCATGGCATCAGAAATCTTTAAGAAATCTTCTTGAGATAAACGTCCCGTTTTCAGCTTCCAAGCATCAATATCTGCCTGACCAACCAAAAGCCGATCTACCAATTCTTCTCGACTCATTTCTAGAGAAAAAATACCTACTTTTTTCTTGGCCATCACTGACAAATATTGGGCAATATTAATAGCAAAAGCCGTTTTTCCTGTTCCCGGCCGAGCGGCCAAAATAATCAAGTTAGATTTCTGAAAACCTGCTAACATGTGGTCGAGATCTTGGAAACCAGAAGGCAAACCCCGGATTTCTCCGCCATTTTTCTGCAATTCATCTAAACGATCAAAACTCTCAACCAAGGTTTGTTTGATTGGAAGAAAATCTTTTCGCGCATGGCTCAAAGAAATTGCCATGACTTTTTGTTCTGCTGTATCAAGGATTTCAGTGACTTCTTTACCTTCGTCGAAGGCCAAATCGCCCATTTGAGTCGAAAGTGAAATCAGCTCTCGTTTGACATATTTTTCACGAACCACTTGCGCGTAATTTTCTGCATTAGCTGCAGTCGAGAGGAGTGTCGACAGACGCGATAAAGCCGAAACGCCCCCCACCGAACGAATCCTTTTCTCTTTGGTAAGTTGATCTTTGAGGGTGATAATGTCAATCGCCATGCGCTTGTCATAGAGCGCCAGCATCGCCGCATAGATATCAGCATTTGCCTTACTGTAAAAAGCTTCTGGAGTAAGAATTTCGGACACCTTAATAACGGCGTCTTTATCAATCAAAATGGCAGCCAGCACTGACTCCTCAGCTTGAAGGTCATGAGGAGGAATTTTACTGTCCATAGTGAGTCACACTCTACACTGAGAAGTGTCTTTCGTCACCAAGCAATTTCGCTTAGCTTCTTTGTAAAACAACCAATTCCATTTCTTCTGGTAATCGGTCTCTTTCGATTTGTAATTTATCGATCGCTTCACTATTCGCTCCATAAATTTGCAAGAAATTGTCGAGCGGCTTGAGCATCGTGTCACTTGGATATCCCGGACCAGCATAATGCATGGGAATCACAATACTGGGACTAATTGCTTGAGCCACTTTCACCGCATCCTCGCCCATCAATGAACTCGGTCCCCCAACTGGTAAAAACAAAATATCAACCATACCAATCGCTTTGAGTTGTTCCTCATTGAGTTGATGTGCCAGATCACCCAAGTGACAAAGCACCAGACCATCCATGACAATCTTAAAAATAATGTTCTTCCCCTTCTCTATCCCTTGGACCTGATCGTGATAACTTTTAATCCCAAAAACAGAGACCCCACCAACTTCATATTCACCCGCAAAATCAATAACAAAAGGCTTCTCTCGCTGATCAGCCTTGACTTTCGCTATCGCGTTGTGACCAGGATGAGCGTGAGAAATAGTGACAATATCTGCCGCTAAACGGCTCAGAGGAATCCCCACGGTTTTTTCATCAAAAGGGTCGGTAACAACCGTGCCTCGCTTCCCTTTAATCCGAAAACAACTTTGACCGTGATATGTAATTTGCATGATTTATCAATCCTTTTCTCTATATTTCTCTAGTTCTACTGCTCCTTTCGAAGCCAACGACGACTCTCTAAGGGTTTCCCCCATTGTATGAATTTTTCCTGAAAACTCAAGTCGCGGTTGCTATTTCTCAAGAAATGTCATAGGATACTATTTCTACGGAATCGTATTCTGTGGTTTTTATGCGAAAAGAAATTCTTCTCGCTATTTTTGTGGGCATCACTTTGGGTTTAATGATTACCTTTGGGATTTACCAAAACCGCGAAAATAGTCAAAGCAATCAAAATATCGCCAGCGATGAGCTCGTCAGCAATCAACTTGCCAGTGATTCGAGCGACACGCAAGATTCGGTACTCTCTATTAGTACCCCAGAAGACAACCTCCTCACTGAGCAAAAAAGTCTTATTGTTTCTGGGACCACTTCGGCGAATAGCATGGTCATTATTTTCGTCAATAATACAGAAGTCGTGGCAACCAGTGATGCTGGTGGCAATTTTTCTAAAGAGGTTACCCTCGATAAAGGTGGCAATTACCTGCAAATTTACGCCCTCAATGAAAATAATCAAACTGTTAAAAAGGAAAAGTCCGTTATCTATGATCCCGATCTGAATACGGACCAAAGCCAAAGCGCAAGTGAAAGTGCTCGCCCACAAAGTTAAAAGCTGAAATTTATGAAAAAGGTCTCAATTTTTCCTTCCAGCAAACAACGATTTTTCAGCCTCTTTGCTGCAGTTTTTCTCCTCGCCTTACTGGCAACTCCAATTTTCGCTGCCACAGTGACCCCGAGCGATGAAGCTAGTGATTCTAGTGAACAAACCGTCATTGATAATGTTAAAAAAGCCCTTCAAGAAAAAAAAGATGAAATTAAAGATCTCGGCAGCAACCAACGTCGCCAGGCGTATTTAGCAAAAATCACCCGTCTTACAGAAGAAACCTTAACGGTCCAAACCACAGAAGGAAATAAAATCATTCCCCTTTCCGATGCTATGGCGATTCGTAATTTTGCCGATCAAAAGAATCTTGAACTCAGCAAGCTCGCCGTTGATGATTGGATTGCCGTCTACGGCAATACCAATAATGGAATTTTCACTCCAGATAGAATTGTTCTCTACGAAGATGACTATAGTCCGAAAGAACACAAGGTCATGCTCGGGTCCATCTCAGAAATTTATAGCAATAGTTTGGCCATCACGCCTCGCGGCAGTGACGAAAAAATCAGCTTTGTTTTAGATAAAAACACCAATTACCAAGATTCTCAAGGGAAAGATGCGCAACTTAAAGATTTCTTCCCCGACCTACAATGTCTCGTCATTGCTTCAGAAAACAGTTCTGGGAACTACGTTGTCAGCACCCTCCGCGCTCTGGTCGAATTCGATCAGTAGCTTTCTCTTCAAAAAGACTTTTTTTGGAAAATAACGCTGAGCAGTAAAAAATAAAGGTTGTGGACCTGAGGGGAGTCGAACCCCTGACCTCTGCAATGCGAATGCAGCGCTCTAGCCAACTGAGCTACAGGCCCAAGACAAAGATGCCGCTATTTTACTCTGCGCGCCTCAGAAAAACCAGTCCCCTTTGTCCAGCTTTTTTTTGGTTTCTTGAGGAGTTTTTCGATCTTTCCTTAAAAATCTTTGACAAAAATTGCTTTTTCCCTCAAGAAATGCTATAATAATCTCTTATGTTCAAGAAAACGGCAACTTCTCTGCTGACTCATCATCATCCCTTCTGCTAAGGGGTGTTTTCTTGTACCTATACAATGATGCCCCGCCAAGCGGGTTTTTTTGTATCAAAATACCCCAACGAAGCTCAAGAAATAGTATAAAATGAAGAAAGAAAGAAAATTTTATGTCAAATAGCACTCCCGTCCAAACCCTAAAAGGTTTTCGCGATTTTTTACCTGATCAGGCCCGCGCCCGACAATTTGTTCAGGATCGAATTCGCCAAACTTTTGAAACCTACGGCTTTGCGCCCTTAATTACGCCTACGCTCGAGTATGCAAGTCTTTTACTGGGAAAATATGGTGAAGAAGCAGATAAATTGCTCTACACTTTCCAAGATCGCGGCGAGCGACAAGTTGGACTTCGTTATGACCAAACCGTACCAACTGCTCGAGTTCTGGCCCAGTACCAAGGAAAATTACCAAAAGACTTCCGACGCTACCAAATTCAAAATGTTTTTCGCGCCGACAAACCCCAAAAAGGTCGCTTCCGCGAATTTACGCAAGCTGATTGTGACATTTTTTCTTCCTCACGCCTCGCAGATGCAGAAATTTTAGCAGTCTACTATGCCGTTTTTCGTGACCTTGGTTTAGGCTCATTGCGCATTGAAATAAATGATCGGCAGCTTCTCGTCAGTACTTTAGCAGAATTTGCGACACCCGAAGTTTCGGTCTTCTCTTTGATCCAATCAGTGGACAAATTAGACAAACTCAAGAGCGAAGAAGTGGTGGCAGAATTAGTGGCAAAAGGCCTTGATGCAGAGCAAGCAGCTATGGCTTTAGGCAAACTTGAAAAGCTGGAAATGTCCGATTCTTTGCGAGAAATTGTACAAAAAGCCACCCAGTTGGGAGTTCCCGCTACCGCTCTCATCTTTAACCCGAAAATCGCGCGGGGCTTAGATTACTATACGGGTTTAATTTTTGAAGGCAAAATACCCGAATATGGGGCAGGCAGTGTTGGTGGCGGCGGTCGCTATGATGAATTGATCGGAAATCTCGCCGGCCTCAAAATGCCCGCAGTTGGTTTTGGCTTAGGCTTTGATCGCATTGTCGAAGTTTGCCAAGAACTTGGAAAAATTCCTCAAGACGCTGTTGGACCACAAGTCTTCGTTGCGAGTTTTCCTGACGCCATTTCGCAAAAGGCCACGCTTGATTTTGTCAAAAACTTGCGAGCTGCAGCTGTTGCAACAGAGCTTTCGGTCACAACTGACAAGCTTGGTAAGCAATATAAAATTGCAGAGCAAAAAGCTATTCCCTTCTTCGTCATTATTGGCGCCAACGAGATTGCGGAAAACTTGGTAACAGTGAAGGATCTGCGATCAGGAACAGAACAAAAACTTGCCCCTGACAAGGCCATTACTTTGCTCAAGAAAGGAAAATAGCCCTTCTTTTCTCTGAAATTGTGCTATAATAACCCCCTGTTATGAAACAAGGAATTCATCCAAACTGGAATCACGATATGGTTGTTACCTGCAGTTGCGGGAACAGCTTTGTTACGAGTGGCGCAAAAAAGACCATGCAGGTCGATATTTGCAGTGCCTGTCACCCATTCTTTACTGGTGAAATGCGTTTTGTAGATCGTCAGGGTCGAGTTGATAAATTCATGAAGCGAATGCAAGAAGCTTCCGCTAAGCAAGCGGCTGCTGCAGCCAAAGCTTCTGCCAAACAAACGAAGAAACAAAGTAAAAAAGACGAGGTGGCAAAGTCCTACAAACAAATTTTGCTTGAACAGCAAAAAGAGTTGAAGGCTGCAAAAGAAACCACCCCTGCTGCCAATTAGCTCCAAAGAGAAGTTTTTCGCCTAATTCCCATCGAGGAATCTCTTGGCGTATAATCAAACTATGCCCGAATCGGCCTTCCACCCCTACCAGCAACAAATTACGGATTTGCAGCAACAAATTGCTAAGGACCAAACACTCCTGAAAACTCCAGATTTCCAGGCTGATCCTGAGCTTTCACAGCTTCTTCTGGATGAAATTGCTCAATTAGAAACCCAAGTGAAAACCCTGGAAGAGCTCGCTGCAGATTTTCTTGGTCAACAACAAAAAAGCAAACCTGGTTCGAGTCTTGATCCCAACGCCAGTGCCATTATCGAAATTCGTGGTGGTGCCGGTGGTGATGAAGCCAAGATTTGGGCGAGTGATTTGCTGCGTATGTATAGTCGTTTTGCCGAAAATCTTGGCCTAAAAATTGAAATTATCGATGACCTCATTTTTAAAGTCAGAGGAAAAGCGAGGCTTCCCCGCTATCAGATGACAACAACAGCTGATGGCGAAATGCAAGCCAGCGCAACTGAAGAAGAAGAAAATCTTTCAGCCTTTGCTCTTTTTCGCTATGAGTCTGGTGTCCATCGGGTACAACGAGTACCAGTTACGGAAGCTGCTGGCCGAATTCACACTTCAACCGCCTCAGTGGCCGTTTTACCAGAAATCGCCCCACACCTAATAGAAATTAAAGAAGAAGATCTTGAATGGCAATTTATGCGTTCAGGCGGTGCGGGTGGCCAATCCGTTAACAAAACCAATTCTGCCGTTCGCTTGATTCATCATCCATCGGGAATTGTGGTCAATGCACGTCAGGAACGCAAGCAATTCCAAAACCGCCAAATTGCCTTGGATTTACTTCGATCACAACTGTGGCAAATCGAAGAAGATAAAAAAATGGAAGAGCTTGGTGAAGCCCGCGAGTCAATTGGTCGGAATATGCGTGCTGAAAAAATTAAGACTTACAACTTCCCACAAAACCGTCTCACTGACCACCGAATTCACCATTCTTGGCACAGTTTGGACCAAATTTTGGAAGGAAATTTGACAGAAGTAATTGCCCTAACGCGTTGTCTCCTGCTCTCCCCATCAAGCGAAAAAATGGCAAATTCAGCTGAAGAATTAGAAGAGTAAAAAAACTGCTCTTTTTCTTAATAAAGTACTGACTGGTCAATACTTATTTATTCGCAATTTTCAGAGTTTTTCAGAGCGCTTTGAAAAATTTAGAGTTCCTGAAGGGCTTGTGCAAGCACTTCGTCTTCACTGGTTTCTGCATTATCGCTGACTTCTTCGTCAACCGCGATTCCATCTTCGTGAATCCAACTGCCGGATGGCGTCAGCCAGCGTCCCACTGTCACATGTAAACCCCCACCGTTGGAAAGTTCAACCCGATCCTGCACGGTTCCTTTTCCAAAAGTCTTTTCGCCAATCAATTTAATTTGCCGATCATCACGCAAAGCACCGGCCACAATTTCAGCGGCCGAAGCACTGCCTTTATTTACCAAAACGACTGTTGGATAACTCAGCAAACGGGCTGTCCCCGTACTGTTAAATGCTTGGGTATTACTTTGCGACTGCTGGCTCACTACGACAGCATTTTTGATAAAATCACTGGCAACATCAATCGAGGTCGTGAAATAGCCACCGGGGTTATTACGGAGATCAAGGATAATGCTGGCAACATTTTTGTTCGCCTGAATTTTCTTTACTGCAGCATTCCATTCTTCCTCGGTTCGATCGCCAAAACGGGAAATTTTCAGATAAGCAACTTGCTTGCCACTGTTGGCAGTTTTGAAATCTAAAGTAACGGTATCGACCACGATCTCATCACGATTAATCGTTATTTCTTGAGTGGCATCTTGGCCATCCCGATAAATCGTGAGAACAACTGGCGTGCCCTTCTCACCGCGAATTTTCTGAACCGCTTCATCAAGCGTCCAATCAGTTGTATCTTCGTCTAAATTCTTACTCTCATCTTTGACGTGAAGAATCAAATCTCCAGCTTGTAAGCCTGCTTTTTCTCCAGGACCATTCGCTAAAGGTGCGACAATAGCTAAAGTGTTTTTCAGATATCCAAGTTCAATTCCCACTCCATAAAAAGTACCGGCAAGGTCCTCACCCGTCTCTTTATTCTTTTCTGGAGCTAGATACATTGTGTATGGGTCACCGATGCCAGAGACCATACCTGAAATTGCCCCGTTCACCATTTTATCTTGGTCAAGTTTTTCTTTCTCGAGATAGTCTTTCTCGAGCAGATTCCAAACTTCCCAAAAAGTATCCATCGAGACTTGGGAGGAAAGTTGTTTGCTCAATACAGTGCTACTGCCACCCGTTCGATCACTGATGAGCGTATCAAAAAAAGAAATTTTTCTTCCAAAAAGCGCTCCGTCTACCGTATAACGGACACCTACAGTAATTCCTAAAAACACCAACAGAAATGCCAGAATGGCATCACGAGCTACAGTAAACCAGGAAGGCAACTTCGACATAAGGCCTTCATTGTATTACAGAGTTTGGGTAAATGGCAACAGGGCTAAATGACGAGCGCGTTTCACTTCGCGAGCCAAAATTTTCTGCTCTTTGGCAGACAGATCAGTCTTTGCACGAGGCAAAATTGCCCCTTGTTGACTGATATATTTTCTCAGCTCTTCAGCTCGTTTATAGCTAAAGTTTTTGGTCATAAGTGTTCCTTTGACTTACGTGTTTGAAAACTTGTTCAAACAAAACTCTTGATACTTTCTTCCTTAAAAGGGAATGTCGTCAGAAACGTCTTCTACTTCCTCGGCTTCAGCTTGAGGGGCTTCCGCAGCGTGGAAATCGGAGGGAGCAGCTTCTTCTGGCATATCTTCTGCATCTGCTCGGCCACCGCGACTACTTAACAACATCATATTATCAATCACAATTTCGGTCACTCGACGGGTTTCACCACTTTCGGTCTTCCAGTCTCGGGTTTGTAAACGACCCTCAACATAAACTTTGTCACCCTTGTGGAGAAGTTGACCACAGATCTCGGCTAATTTGGACCAAGCAACAACATTATGGAAATCCACTCGCTCTTGTTTTTCACCACCGTCAGTGGGAGTCCAAGAACGATTGGTGGCAATACCAAAAGAAGCCACGGCAGATCCGCCTGGAGTGTAACGCACATTCGGGTCTCGGGTAAGATTCCCGATTAGCATGACTTTGTTTAAAGATCTCACTGACATCTGCCCTTTCTGTTCTTTTCCTGTTGCTTTGGATTTTAGCCGCTGCAGATTACCTTATGATAAATTCTTTTGGAAAAGCAACTCTTTTCTTAACAGTATTACTCCTCACTGGCCTTGTTTTCGGCTGGATTCTCTTCCGCCAAAACAAGAAGATGACGGATCACATCACGACTCAAAGTGAGTTCTTGATCAAATTTCTGGACTTGAGCAACGGGAAAACGCAGAAGCATGTGAACATAGACCGCTTCTTCGTAGGTTTTACCAGCTTCTCGGACCTTGTAAGCCAAATGCTTTCGTCCCCAGTTGTCTTCTTTAACAACCGAGCCTTTGTATTTTTCAACTAATTCGGAAATTTCTTTTTTGATCCGCGCTACATCCGCGTCCAATAAATCACCAGCCAACAGATAGGTTAATTCGTAATCACGTTGAATGATTTCTTTCATTGATTTCATAGGCTTCCTGATTCGCAAGAACTTGCGTTCCTTCGGGTAATTGCTAAACACTTGGCTGCGCCAAGCAAAAAGCGAATCTTTCCTTATTCGTTTGGGATTATACCAGACTAATTAGAAGAAGAAAAGCGGAAAAACTCTTGTTAAGCGATCGGCTCTAGAGTGAACTTGAACCGGGAGTTTGCTCAGAAGAAAAATTCTTTTGAGTTTTTGTTAGCATTTTAAATACCTTTTCAATAGCACTTCTTAATCTTGGATTAATTGAAGGCCACATTTTTGCGATTTCTTCCGAAAGTTCTAAAAATTCTTCGGCCGTCATCCCCTCTGGTTGTGAAGAAACCTCTGGCGCTGCTGCTGCCGGCTCTACTACCGTGGTTTTAACTCCTGATTCTGCCGAAGCCGTTTCTGGAAGAGAAATTCCTGGAGCATCTCCGGTTCCTCCCTCTTGGGAAGGAGTTGGCGCTGCCGTTTCCTGACCAACAGGAACACCCATCGCCTCGTTGTGTATATTATCAGTGTGCCCAGTTGGTCCTAAATTAATTTCTGGCATATCTCCCTTTCCACTACTTCCCTATCATAAATTCTACCACATCGCCATCTTGCATACGATAGTCTCGACCCTCTTGGCGAAGTTTGCCCGCTTCTTTACAAGACACCCAACCTCCGTACTGCAAAAAATCTTCATAACTTACCACCTTGGCACTGATGAATTTTTTAGCAAAATCACTGTGAATTACCCCAGCCGCTTCTTGCGCAGTGGCACTACGCCGGATGGTCCAAGCTTTCGTCTCAATTTCGCCAGTAGTAAGAAAAGATTGCAAACCCAAGGTTTCATAGGCTACTTGCGCCAATCGTTCCAAGCCACTCGCTTGGATACCCAAATCTTGCATATAGAGAGCTTGGTCTTCTGGAGAAAGACTAGCCAAATCACTTTCAATTTTCGCCGAAATAAGCACCAATTGTTGTGCCTGCACCTGCAGACGCTCGGCCCAAAGCCCTTTGAGTTCTTCGGTCTGAGCCAAAGCACTTTCATCCACATTGAGCGCAAAAATTTCCGGTTTGGCAGTCAAAAGGCAAAGCTCTTTGGCAACCTGCGCGGCCATTTCAGAAAATTGGCCCTTAACAGCTCCATATAAATTTTGCCCCGACTCTAAAGTCGCAATGAAATCTTGAATCGTTTGCCAACGCGCCGTTTCATCTTTGCTGACACTGCCTTTTGGCGGTTTTTGCTTCTGCAAAGTTTCTAAATCTGCCAGTTGCAGCTCCGTTCGAACAATGGCTAAATCTTCCACTGGATCAACACTCCCTTCGCGTAAAATACTTTCATCAGTAAAAGCTCGAAGAACGTGACAAATCGCCTGAGTTTCTCGAATATTGGCCAAAAATTGATTGCCCAGCCCTTCTCCTTGTGAGGCACCCCGAACTAAACCAGCAATGTCAACAAATTCAACCAGAGCGTATTTCAGAGGTGGCAAGCTCTTGAGTTTTTCAACTTGTTGGGTAAGTTCTGCCAAGGGACGTAAACGGCCATCTGGTACTTCCACTACCCCAACATTCGGCTCAATGGTCGCAAAAGGATAATTAGCCGCTAACGCAACCTGTTTTTTGAGTAAAGCATTAAAAAGCGTCGACTTGCCGACATTCGGCAAACCAACAATTCCAATTGAAAGAGACATAGGAACTATTATACCAGGCAAAAATTTACCCTCAAAAGCAAAACCGCTCCCGATGACGGCTTTCGCCGTCAGATGGGAGCGGTAAGCAGTGACACAAATTAGTCTTTGATTTCAGGCAAAATCGCCACTGCCGTATAGACAGCGGAAACGCCAACCAAAGTGTAAACAATATTGGAGAGCAATGAAGCCTCACCAAAAATGAAGGCGACTAGATCAAAACTGAAAAGGCCCACTAAGCCCCAATTCAGCCCGCCAACTATTACCAAGATGAGCGCGAGCATTTTCAACGCTTTCACACTTCCCTTTCTGGTAAATTATTACCAAAAACAGTATGACAAATCTCAACCGATATTGCAATATATCCACTAAATCTTACCTACCAAATCCACACCTGGTTTAAGAGTTTTCTCCCCTGGATGCCAGTTGGCTGGACAGACTATTTTCCCGCCATTATCGTAGACAAACTTCGCAGCTTGAAATTTTCGGAAAAGTTCTTCAATGTTCCGACCTATACTGTTGTCATGCATTTCCATGGCAACAATTTCTTGATCAGGATTGATTAAAAAAGAAGCGCGTAAAGAAAGACCTTCATCTTCCATATAAGTCCCAAAAAGCTGACAAGTTTTTCCCGTTGGATCAGCAAGCATCGGATATTCCACGGCACTGATTGCCTTGGAAGTGTCATGCCAAGCCTTATGGACATAGGCTGTGTCAGTGCTGACACTGACGATTTCTGCCCCTTCTTTTTGAAAAGCTGAGTAATGCGCAGCCGCATCAGCTAATTCCGTTGGGCAAACAAAGGTAAAATCTGCTGGATAAAATAACATAAGCAGCCATTTCCCCTTGAAACTTGCTAAATCAAGCTTTGTAATCTCTCCTTTTTGGAAGGCTTCCAGTGTTATCTCTGGCAAATGATCATGAATATGCAACATATTTCCTCCTTTTAACAATATTTCTATCAGCCTTTTTATATACCTTTTTTTCAAAAAAAGAAAACTGGTTTTTCCTCTTTTCTGTCACTATAATGACTTCTATGAACATCTTTCAGGCATTCATTTTATCTTTGGTTGAAGGCATTACTGAGTTTTTGCCCATTTCTTCAACTGGCCACATGATTCTGGCCAGTGAACTTTTGGGAGTTGAACAGAGTGAGTTTGCGAAAAGTTTTGAAATCATCATTCAATTTGGGGCAATTCTTTCTGTTGTATTCCTCTACTTTCAAAGAATTTTGCGAAATCGAAAATTTTGGCCACAAATTATTGCTGCCTTTATTCCTACTGGAGTAATTGGTTTTCTTGGCTACAAACTGATTAAAACCTTTCTATTGGGAAACAGTTGGGTGGTGGTTGCTTCACTTTTTTTTGGGGGGTTGCTGATGCTTCTTTTGGAAAATTACTTTGAAAAACAACAAAGCGAGAAAAAAGATTTGGAAGCAATGACGCTGACAGATGCTTTGATGGTGGGCACTTTTCAAAACTTTGCTGTTATTCCAGGTGTATCTCGCTCGATGAGCACCATTTTCGCTGGCTTATGGCGCGGTTTAAATCGTAAAGCCGCCGTAGAATTTTCTTTCATTCTTGCCATTCCAACCATGGCCGCCGCCACGGGTTATGATCTCTTAAAAAGTGGCATGAATTTTTCTGGTCAAGAATTTCAGTTACTGGCAGTTGGCTTTGTGGGCGCTTTTCTCTCCGCTTTTGCTGCTGTCAAGTATTTCCTCAAATTCGTAGAAAAACACAGTTTTCGAGGCTTCGCCTATTACCGAATCATCTTGGCAATACTCTTTGCCCTTTTCGTACTTTAGAAAACGGCCCGTTTTAAAAAAATCACTAAATTAGTCTTGCTCCGGAATAATGAGCCAAGCAAAAAAATACATCAATAATCCTGGTCCAGCAAACATAAGGAACAGTATTATCAAGCGAACCAGCACCACATCAATTCTGAAGTAATCAGCAAAGGCTACTGCCACACCTGCAAGCAGTTTGCGGGTATCACCCTCTTTTGGCCGTCTTAAAAGTTTTTCTGCTGAAGCCTTTTGACTTTTCTTGCTGCTTTTCGAACTTTTTGTATTTGGCATATCTTCTATTATATCGTAATGCTTTGAGTAAATTAAGCGAAAAGTTCCTGGCGAAAATCAGCTTGTTCGGCCGGACTCATGCGAAGGTACTGTAAAGCCACACCCCGATTGCGAAATTTTTCTGAACGAAGGACAGCTTCAAATGCTGACCAATCTTTTTCTAAAACTTGAATCTTCTCTCCAGCATCGGGTCGTTGTTGGGCTGCAAAACGGCATTGCCGAGCCACGAAAATAAAATTCGCCCAATCTATTTTGCCACTTGCCTGTTCAACAAACCAAAGCGACCAATCATCAGAAAGTAAACCCACTTCCTCAGCCAATTCCCGCTGAGCAGCAGCTAGAGGCGTTTCGCCCGAATCCAGCACACCTCCAGGCAAATCAAGAAAAGCAGGATACCCAGGTTGTTCTTGATCAGTAAGGATAATCTTTCCCGTCGTCGTCACGGGTAAAATCGTCACAGTATCCGCTCGTCGTAACATTTCAAAAGTAGCAAATTCTCCCGTAAAAAGTTTTTGTTGCCATTGATAAACAGAAAAAATCTCGCCCTGAAAAACTTTTTTCGCGTCTGATCCTGGTCGCAAACGACTCGCCGGACGTTGCAAATTTTCGGAGTTGAGTGTACGTAAAATTTTCATCTTCGTTATCTTACAAAGATTCCCCAACATTTCAAGGTATAATAACCCCATGGCAAAAGCTCTTCGTCCAACGCAAATAACGCTCCATAACAAGCAATATCCCCTTCCCTTGTATTCCCCTGATGCCACTTGGGCAGTTGCCAGAAATATGATGAGTGCTGACCTACAAAATTTAGGTCTCCTCTCAGTCATGGTTAACAGCTATCACCTTTTTCAACATCCAGGAGAAGAGGTGCTGCAAAAAGCAGGTGGGGTCAAAAACTTTATGCAGTGGCCTGGCTTGCTTTCTTCTGATTCTGGCGGCTTTCAAGTATTTTCTTTGATTCAGAAAAATCCTGATTTGGGAAAAATTACAGATGAAGGAATTGTCCTTTACCAAGGTCCAAAAAAACGACGAAAAATTCTTTTCACCCCAGAAATATCTATCCACCAGCAGTTTACGATTGGATCGGACATTATGATTGCTTTAGACGACTTTACTCCACCCGATGCAGATGAGGCGCGGATCGAACAAAGTGTTAAAAGGACTCTTGCTTGGGCCACCCGAGCGAAAACAGCTTTTGAAAATGAATTGGCCAAACAACAACTTTCCGTCGCTGACAAAGCACATCGACCTTGGCTTCTCGCACCTATTCAA
>CAZWOQ010000003.1:0-18308 GCA_964635585.1 uncultured Pseudomonadales bacterium
CTTCAGCTTGGTGTGGCACTGTTGGTCTGAAACCAAGTTATGGTCGAGTCAGCCGTTTTGGCGTAATTGCCATGGCCTCCTCAACCGATAGCCCCGGACCAATTGCCAAAACCGTCGAAGATGCTTGTCTTTTACTGAATAGTTTTGCCGGTCCTGATGACCGTGACGGAACTTGCAACACCGAAAAAGCACCAGATTTTACAAGCTTTCTTGGCAAAAGCATCAAAGGCATGAAAGTGGGCGTCATTTACCAAGATGTTCCAGAAATTGCTCAAACCAATGAGCTTTTGCTTGGCGAACTGAAAATTTTACGGGAATTAGGAGCCGAAGTAGAAATTGTTCAGGCAATGGATCCCCACTATGCTATTGGTGTCTACACAGTTGTCCAGCGAGCTGAAGTCAGTAGTAATTTGGCGCGTTTTGACGGCATTCGCTACGGCCACGATCGGAGTTTTTTTGGTCCAGAGGCGCGTCGTCGAATTATGCTTGGCACCTACACACTGAGTAAGGGCTATGCCGATCAGTATTACAACATGGCTCAGAAGGTGCGAACTCTTTACTTGGAGGATTACAAAAAACTCTTCCAAAAGTATGATGTTTTAGTTTCGCCAACGAGTCCAGGCTACGCCAAGGAACTCGGCGCTTCATTTAGTTCACCACTTTTTGGTGAACTCGAAGATATGCTGCTGGAGGCCAGTTCTGTTTCTGGTTTACCAGGAATAAGTGTGCCTTTCTATCATGATGAGAAAAGTAATCTTTACCTTGGGGCGAACTTTATTGCTCCAATGTGGCAAGAAGAGAAGGTCATCAAGATTGCCGATGCTTTTGAGAAAAATACCAAATGGAATTCATGGAGGAACCAATAATGTCAAAAACTGCTTACACTCCCGTCATTGGCCTAGAAACCCACGCCGAACTCAAAACGGCTTCAAAGATGTTCTGTTCCTGCCAAAATGATCCTTTTGGCGCTGAAAAGCCCAATACCCACACTTGTCCTGTTTGTTTGGGTATGCCTGGAGCTTTGCCCGTAGCCAATAAAAAAGCGATCGAGTGGACAATTAAGATCGGTTTAGCATTACATTGTAAAATCAATCTTTTTTCAAAATTTGATCGAAAAAATTATTTCTATCCCGATCTTCCAAAAGGCTACCAGATTAGCCAGTACGATTTGCCCTTTTGCTATGACGGCTATATTGATACAAGTGAAGGCCGCATTCGCATTCGTCGGATCCACCTGGAAGAAGACACCGCCAAAATGATTCATGAAGAAGTTGATTTGGGCGATGGCAAAGGAAAGCGAAAAGTCAGCTTGATCGACTTTAACCGCAGTAGTGTTCCTTTGGTCGAAATTGTGACCGAACCTGACATTAAAACGGGTTCTCAAGCCAAAGAGTATGGCCAAAAATTGCGACAAATCTTGCGCTATCTTGATGTAGCAAATTGTGACATGGAAAAAGGTGGCATGCGTTTGGAAGCCAACATTTCCCTACAGAAACCTGGCCAGCAGGATCTGCCCAACTACAAGGTTGAGTGTAAAAATATTAATTCTTTCCGCTTTTTGGAAGCCGCCATTGATTTTGAAATCAAGCGCCAAGCCGATCTGCTCGACAAAGGCGAAACCCCGAAACAAGAGACTCGAGGCTACAACCCAATCACGGGTCACACTTTTTCCCAGCGGAGCAAAGAAGACGCCGAGGATTATCGCTATTTCCCGGATCCCGATTTGCCCCCATTCGAATTCAGTGCTGAACAGATAGAAGCTTGGCGAGCTGAACTTCCCGAGTTACCAGATGAGAAAGCCACTCGACTGCAAAAGACCTATCAACTCACTGAAAAAATGACCGATGCCATCTTGAGCCAACACCAACATGCTTCCTTTTACGAGGAAGTTTTGACGGCAGCCGCTCAAGCTCAACTTGAACCCAGTAAGCTACTCAATGCTTTGATTAATAAAAAGCTCGATTTTCACTTCGATGAAAACCCAGAATCAATCATTGCGAAATTTCAGGCGCTGCAAAGCACCGAAAGTGTCGACCAGGCAGAACTTGACCAGGCTATTGCGGAAGTTTTGGCAAATAATCAAGACGCGGTTGAGAAATTCAAGTCTGGAAAAACACAAGTCATCGGTTTTCTTTTAGGGCAAACGATGCGTACTTTAGGAAAGAAACTTGATAGCAAGCTTCTCCAGGAAGCTCTCCTCAAGGCTCTTGAGTAAAAGTTATCACTGGATCCTCTCGAGTAATTTTTCACGTGAAAAATTGACTTTCGGGTCATTTACTGCTATACTATTTTTTTAAGCAATTACTCCTGCACCAAACTAGTAGTAATCTCAATAATTGCCCGAAAGCGAAGTGTTATGAATTCTCCAGAAGTCCGTGAGGGACACGGTGATTTTAATGTTTTTTCTGTCGCCAGTGATGCTATGGCTGCTCGCACAGCACGAGAAGCATCCCAAGAAAAAGAAAACTCACTTGATCAAGAACTATCACTAATTGCTCAAGAAGCGATAGAAGCTCTTTATCTCTTAAAAAGTCTTACTCACTTCACTCCCAATGAATCGGAGACTAAGATCTTCAGGGAATTGTTCGGCACTAAATCAGTAGATCTTGGTGCTATCGCTGCCCAACATGAGAGTGCTGGAACAATAATTAACCTAGAAAATCTTGACAAAGAGTCTCTTACAGAAGTTTTTAAGCGCATTCGGCAAGTTCATTCCAATGCCAGCTTTATTTCAGCAAACAAAACCTACTATATTCAGCTGAACTGAAGCCTCTCGGTGGCTTTTTGTTTTCATTAATGTTACACTTTTGGGGAAGTAGCTGCCCGTGATTGTATTTGTATGTCCAAGAGTTCTTTTGTCCATTTGCACGTCCATACGGAGTTTTCTTTGTTGGATGGTTTGTCAAAATTGCCCGATTTAATCGCCAAAGTGAAAGATCTTGGCCAAACTGCGGTGGCGATTACTGATCATGGAAACATGCACGGCAACCTTGCCTTTTATAATGAATGTAATAAACAAGGCATTAAACCTATCATTGGCTTAGAAGCCTATGTAGCGAAAAATTCCCGTTTTGACAAACAATTGCACATGGGAGCTGACCAAAGTCACCTCACTTTGCTTGCTGAAAATTACCAAGGCTATAAAAATCTGATGCAGTTGGTGACGCTGGCAAATTTTGAGGGATTTTCCTATAAACCTAGAATTGATCAAGAAAGTCTTTTCAAATACAGCGAAGGAGTGATTTTGCTGACTGGCTGTATGAGCAGCATGACAAGTCGCCTGTTTTTAGAAGACAAAGATGAAGCTGCACTAGAAATTTTACGTAAATACCAAGAAGTCTTTGGCGACAGAATGTATATAGAAATTCAGCATCATCCGCATATTCCCGAAGAAGATGCCTTGCGAACAAAATTGATTCAAGCCGCTCGTCAATTAAATTTACCACTTGTCGCCACCAATGATGTTCACTACGTGAATAAGGAAGATGCGGAAGCACAGGATGCATTATTGGCAGTTCAAACTCGAAAATTGCTTTCTGACACCCACCGCATGCGCATGGTTGATAAACCAGATTTTTACCTAAAATCGACGGAAGAAATGGTCGACCTTTTTGCGGATGTTCCGGAAGCGATCGAAAATACGGCAAAGATTGCCGAACGCTGTGGTTTTGAAATCCCTCACGGAAAACTTGTTTTCCCAAGTTTTAAAATTCCTGAAGGTGAAACCTATGATTCCTATCTCCACACTTTGGCTTTTGAAGGTGCCAAAAAAAAGTTTGGTGAAATTACCGATCAAGTCAAGGAACGTCTCGAATACGAGATTGGCATCATTAATCAAAAAGGCTATCCAGCGTACTTTTTGATTACTCAGGACTTCGTGAACTGGGCAAAAAATAACGGAATTGCTGTAGGTCCAGGCCGTGGCAGTGCCGCCGGTTCCCTTGTTTCCTACTGTCTGAATATTACAACCTTAAATCCTTTGGAACATGGTTTACCCTTTGAGCGCTTTCTGAATCCACAACGGCCCACACCGCCTGATATTGATATTGATTTTGCTGATGTGAAACGTGATGACGTCATTGCCTATGTCGGTCAAAAATATGGCGAAGACCACGTAGCTGCCGTGATTACTTTTGGCAAAATGGAAGCTCGGGTGGCAGTCCGTGATATTGGTCGGGTTTTGGGCATGCCCTACGAAGAACCTGATAAAATTGCCAAACTTATTCCAAATGTCCCAGGGCATAAAACCTCAATCAAAAGTGCCCTTGAAAGCATTCCTGAGCTGGCTCGTTATTACCAAGAGCCAAAATATAAACGACTCTTGGACTTGGCCTCAAAAGTAGAAGGTACCATTCGACAATCTGGCGTGCATGCTTGTGCCATTATCATCGCTGATAAGGCTTTGCCAAACTACACCCCAATTCAAAAGGACTCTCGTTCCGGCAAAACCGTCACGCAATTGGATATGTATTCATTGGATTGCAATGTCAATGACGATGCCTTGGGTTTACTGAAATTTGATTTTTTGGGTCTGCGCAATCTTTCCATTATTCAGGAAGCCATTCAACTCATTAAAAAATATAAGGGAACAGAAATTAAAATTGATCAAATTCCCATTGATGATAAAAAAACCTATGATTTACTCTCCAGTGGTGATACCACCGGAGTGTTTCAACTCGAATCTCCAGGAATGCGCCGCGTTGCAAAAACACTCAAACCAAACGTCTTTTCTGATATCACCGCTATGGTTGCTCTGTATCGACCTGGTCCAATGGACCTAATTCCTAAGTTTATTGAAGGTAAACATAATCCGGACAAAATAGACTATCCTGATCCATCGCTTGAACCTTTCTTGAAAGAGACCTATGGCATTATGGTGTACCAGGAGCAGATTCTTGAAATTGTCCACTTTATGGCAAAATACTCACTTGGAGAAGCGGACATGCTCCGGCGAGCTATTGGCAAAAAGAAGAAAAAACTTCTTGATGAGAATAAAAGTCGCTTTCTGAAACAATCCGCTGACAATGGCTACAAAAAAGAGACCGCAGAAAAAATTTGGGGCTTTATTGAGGCTTTTGCAAATTACGGTTTTAATAAATCTCACGCAGCTTGTTACGCCATGATTGCTTATGAAACTGCTTGGCTAAAAGCCAACTATCCAATCGAATACATGGCAGCCCTAATGAGTGTTGAATCCAATTCTCATTCCATGAATCGAGATGAAAAGATTGCCTTTACCGTTGAAAATTGCCGTATCATGGGCATTAAAATTCTTCCTCCTGACATAAACAAATCAGGTTGGGACTTCAGTATTGAGCAAGATAAAGAATCCTTACAAGGCTTAGCCATCCGCTTTGGCCTGACCGCCATTAAACATGTTGGGACAGCAGCAATTGAAAACATCCTGGCTGTTCGCAAAGAAGTCGGTAAATTTACTTCTTTCACACACTTTCTTCAAGCGGTTGATTCTCGGAAAGTGAATAAAAAAACCCTAGAATGTCTGATTAAAGTCGGCTGCATGGATCAATTTTCTACTCGAGCCTCGATGTTAGAAAACTTTGACCAAATTCGCCAAACAGCTGGTCAATTTCAATCTGAGACTGATGGTCAAGATAATCTGTTCATGGGCATGAGCCCGAAGGCAACCGAAATCAAAGATAGTTTCCCTCAATTGGCTGAATATCCTGAACAAGAACTTCTTTCTTTTGAAAAAGAATTGCTTGGCCTTTATTTGACCAGTCACCCAATGGCCGACGCGCTGCGAGTCGTTGATAAACGAGCCAACATGAAAATTGGCGAATTAGACGAATTAATTCACGTTGATCAAGTTTTCCTTTTTGGAGGGATAGTCACTCGCTGTCGCGAAGTAACCACCAAAAAAGGCAGTAAAATGGCCTTCGCCACTCTAGAAGACAGCACGGGGAAAGCCGAAGTCGTTATTTTTCCCAAAGCCTACGAAAGTGTCGCTGGCCAACTCCAAGAAGACAGCGTCATTTTGGCTCGAGCAAAAGTTGAGCACAGTGATGAAGAGTTCAAACTGATTGCCGAAAGAATTTCTATTCCCGAAACCGAAGAACTTGCTTTTACTGCCAGTCAAGATTACAAAGAAATTTTTGTACCCCGCAAAACCACCCCAGAGACCCTCAAAAAGCTTGGTAACCTCCTCAAAGCAAACCATGGCAAAGAAAAAATGGTCATTGTGATTCCCAACGGCGGCAAACCGGAACGGATTACCTTACCTTATACGGTAAACTGGAACGAAGCCCTTCAACAACAAGTCGAAAAGCTTCTCAACTAAAGCAAAAATTTCCTCAATCAGAAAAAAATGCTATCATGGAGACATGACTTCTGCCCCTGATTTTTTGCGTTTGCAAAAAATTGCGTATCAACTTCGCCAGCAAGCTTTGACCATGATTTATCAGGCTCAAAGCGGACACCCCGCCAGTAGCCTTGGCCTGGCTGAACTTTTTTCCTTTTTATACTTTGCCGGCGGACTTCGTTATGACCCTCAACGCCCAGATTGGGAAAAGCGCAACCCACTCTTCGTTTCCAACGGACACATTTCAGCATTGCTCTATGCAACCCTTGCTAAAGCTGGCTTCTTCCCAGAAAGCGAATTAGCTGGTTTTCGCCAACTCGAGAGTCGACTCCAAGGTCATCCTCACTTCCTACCACAAGGAAGTGAAAAACTTCCTGGAGTAGAGAACAGTTCAGGACCACTTGGCCAAGGACTTTCTCAAGCAGCAGGTTACGCCTTGGCTTTGAAGATGGCAGGCAAAAAACCTGCGGTTTTTTGCCTGATGAGTGACGGCGAACAACAAGAGGGACAAATTTGGGAGGCATACCAATTTATTTTGGCGCACAAACTGACAAATATTGTGGGCATTATTGATCAAAACAACATCCAAATTTCTGGCAAAATTTCGGAAATCTATCCAGCTGGGAAGCTGAAACTCCAACTGCTCGGTTTTGGCTTCAAAGTCTTCGAATGTGATGGAAATAACCTCAAAGAATTAGCAAAAACTTTCACAGAAGCCAAAGAGCATCATGAGCAAAACAGTATCATTTTGCTGAAAACCGTTCCTGGAAAAGGAGTCGCTTTTATGGAAAATGACCCCAAGTGGCATGGTAAAGCTCCCAGTGAAAGTGAGTATCATCAGGCGATGCGTGAGCTCGCCATAAAGGAAAAAAATGTTAGCCGCGACTCGTGATGGTTTTGGCCGCGGCCTGCTGGCCGCGGCCCAACAAGACGAACGAATCGTCGTTCTTTCCGCCGACTTGGACGAATCCTTGCGTTTGGATGAATTCAAAAAAAACTTTCCAAAACGTTTTATCCAATGCGGAGTGGCTGAACAAAATATGTTAGGTGTCGCCATGGGTCTCGCTCGGACCGGAAAAATTCCCTTTGTCTGCAGTTTTGCTGTATTTAATCCTGGCCGAAACCTCGATCAACTCCGCCTTGCATTGTATTCGGAATTCCCACTAAAAATCATTGGTGGGCACGCAGGTTTGGCAACTGGTGAAGATGGCGCTACACATCAAGCTTTAGAAGACCTTGCGATTACTACGAGTCTGCCAAAACTTGCTGTCAGCATTCCTGCTGACGCCGCCCAAGCAGAAACACTGACGAAATTGATTGCCAAAACAGATACCGCTCACTATCTGCGTTTAAGTCGACAAAAAGTTTCAGCAGTTAAAGAAAACTTGGCCCCTTTAGAAAATGCTTTGGAAGCAGTGCCTCTGAGACTTGATTCGGCACAGCAGTTGACTCGTGGAAAAGATGTTACGCTCGTCGCAATGGGCTCTTTGGTTCAAACTGCTCTCATTGTCGCCCAAAACCTTCATGCGGTTGGCATTCAAGCAGAAGTCATTAACCTTCATACGCTCCGGCCATTGGATCAAGCAAGTATATTGCGAAGTGTCGAAAAAACTCAAGCAGTTCTTGTAGCTGCGGAACACCAAGATCAAAGTGGCCCCGCTGCTTTGGTAGCTCAGCTGCTCGCCAAAGCTCTCGGGCAGCAGCTCAGCAAAGCTTTTTGCTTTGAAACACTGGGAGTGCATGAGCAGTTTGGCCGATCTGGAAAAGCTGAAGAACTCCTTGCATTCTATCACCTGGATGTTGCCGGGATGCTTGGGAAAGTGCTGGATTTATTAGAAAAGAAAAAACAGCTTTTAGCGAAACACTAGTTTCGCTTTGCCTTTAAATCTGGCAATGGGGGCAGTAAAAGCTACTACGACCGGCTTGTTTTTTTCGCAGAATCAAATTCCCACAACGGGAACAAGCTTTGCCTTCCTGACCATAGACAAGCAGTTTTTGCTGAAATTCTCCTGCAAAACCATCAACGTTCACATACATACCATCAAAGGTCGTACCACCTAACTGAACCGCTTCTAGAACGATTGCTCGTAAGGCCTCGCTGAGTTCACGAATTTCTTGAAGTTTCAGAAGCTTGCTTGGTCGAAACGGAGAGATTCCCACCCGAAAAAGAGCCTCATTCGCATAAATATTTCCCACACCACAGAGTACTTGGTTCTCCATAATCAATTGTTTGATGGGAATGCTCCGTTTTTGGGCTTGCTGCCAAAGATAATGAATCATGTCCTCGGTAGTCTGGGGATTCAGCTGGCCAGCACGAATTTCTTCAGTTGAAATTACGTCCGGTCCTAAACCTTGATAGAGTGGATTCTTCACATTTTTTGCAAAAACCTTCACCCAACCAAAAACCCGCAAATCATTAAAAAAAAGTTTACTTTGGTCACTAAACGAAAAAATTACTCGCGTGTGTTTGCTGGGTAAATTTTGTACCCAATCTGCTGTCGGATGACCACCTCCAAGCCGTTGGCCATCAGCCGCTAAATAGATAAGTTGGCCAGTCATTTTCAAGTGAATAAAAAGATCGTAGTCTCCTGTTAGGGAAAATTGGAGAATTTTCGCTCGCCGTTCTACGGAGAGGATTTTTTGCGAACGCAGCAGTGTCAGCATTTCCGGATATTCTGGAAAACTTTTTTCCCGCAAGCGCTCTATGTCTAATACAGTTTTCTCCGGAAGGACTTGATTGAGTTTCCGCCGGATCGCTTCAACCTCTGGCAACTCTGGCATAATTGTCCCTTAGTGACCCGTTCGCGCTCGGTGTTCAGCTGAGTTAATTAAGCCACATTTTTTGTATTTTAAACCGCTTCCACAGGGGCAAGGATCATTTCGACCAACTTTCGTTTCTTTTTCGTTGTTACTTTGGCCACGATTTTCTTGGGCCTGAGCAAAAAGCTGCTCTTGACCGGCTTTTTGACGAAGCACTGCCGCTAGATCATGAGCATTCCCTTTAGCTGCCTTAGCCGCTGTGTCAGGACCAACGGCAGCAGTTTTGGTAACCTCATGGAGAAGATCACTTGGCGAAGCATTCGCTTTTTCTAGATGGATGTTTTGTCTTGCTTGCGTCTGTGGCATCACTGGCTGGACACGGAAAATTCTTTCCGCGATGGCGGTGTCAATTTGCTGAATCAAAGTTTCAAACATTACAAAAGCTTCACGACGGTATTCTGCTAAAACCGTATTTTTATCTCCCCGTAACCAAATACCTTCCCGCAAATCTTCCATCGCATCAAGGTGATCCATCCACTTTTCATCGATAGTAGAAAGAACAACAAATTTTTCGATCTCACGCATGACCGCTTCACCCAGAACTTTTTCCCGACTTTCGTAGGTTTTTCGCATCACTTCATTCAGTTCAGCCTGCAAAGAAGCGAAATCTTGGATTTGGCTGAGCTTTTTACTCAAGCGTTGCTGTGAAGCAGGATCAAAAGGAATGATTTTTGAAAAAGCAGTGACTAAATTTTGATAGTCTTCTTCCGTCGCTTCTTCAAAGGGGAAAGAGGCAGCAATCATGGCAATATCTGATTCAACATAACGCAAGATTTGTTCTTTCAGCGTACTTTTTTGGCCTTGATCATCAACAATTAGGGTTGCTAATTGATCATCAGTTTTTTTATTAAGCTCTGGATTCGCTTGAGTAGAAGCTTCCAAAAGCCGGCGACGTCGTTGATAAATGATTTCGCGATGCTTATTCATTACATCATCAAATTCAACCAAACGTTTGCGCTGGTCAAAAAAGAAACTCTCAACTTTGACCTGCGCCGACTCAATTGCCTTACTGACCATGGGATTTTCAATAACTTGGTCCTCCTCAATTTTGAGAAAATCCATCACTTTGGCAATCTGCTCACCACCGAAAACTCGCATGATTTCGTCATCAAGACTGACGAAAAACTGCGAAGAACCAGGATCACCCTGCCGACCACTGCGACCACGCAGCTGATTATCAATCCGCCGTGATTCGTGACGTTCCGTTGCTACAATTGCTAATCCACCTAAATTCACAACCGCATCATGGGCGGCTTGCCAAGTTTTTACTGCCTTGGCATAGGCTTCCAGGTCATAATTCGCAGGATTAATCGAGGAGGGGAGATTGAGAAAAGCATAGGCTTTTGGTACGCTGCTTTTCTTTTTCACCCGTTCTTTCTTCAAGAAATCTTTCAATTCTGGGGCAGCACCACCAAGAACAATATCTACACCACGACCAGCAATATTCGTTGCCACTGTAATCGCGCCTTTTTTACCTGCATCAGCAATAATAAAAGCTTCGCGTTCATTATTTTTTGCGTTCAGAACTTGGTGCTCGATTTTTTTCCGCTTCAGGAAGTTAGAAACAATTTGGTTATGTTCAATAGAACGAGTGCCTAACAAAACTGGTCGTCCCAATTCATGGAGGCGTTCTACTTCCTTGACAATGGCGGAATATTTAACAGCGGTATTTTTATAAACCAAATCTGGCAAATCTTCCCGAACCACAGGTTTATTGGTAGGAATTGCTAAAACATCCACATAGTAAATTTTATTAAACTCTTCCGCTTCAGTCATGGCCGTACCAGTCATACCAGAAAGTTTTCGGTACATACGGAAGTAGTTCTGCAAAGAAACTGTGGCCAAAGTTCGAGATTCTTGCTGAATTGGCACCCCTTCTTTCGCCTCAATTGCTTGGTGCAAACCATCAGAATACCGGCGCCCAAACATTAAGCGACCTGTGTGCTCATCAACAATAATAACTTGATTTTCTCGAACAATGTATTCTTTGTCTTTGTGATAAAGCGTTTTTGCTTTTAAAGCCGTCTCAACGTAGTGAATAACATCGAAACTCTCTTCATAGAGATTTTTGACACCCAATTTTGCCTCAATACGTTTCACACCTAAATCCGTTAGGGTTGCAGTTTTTGCCTTCTCATCAATCTTAAAATCCTGATCTTGTACCAGGGACTGAATCATCTTGGCATATTCAAAATATTTTTTGGTTGGTTCAGTATCTGGTGCAGAAATAATTAATGGCGTACGCGCTTCATCAATCAAAATCGAATCTGCTTCGTCGACAATGGCATAGGTATGCGGAAAATCTTGACGCTGAACCATTTGCCCCAAGGTTTGCACCATGTTATCTCGCAGATAATCAAAACCAAATTCGTTATTCGTTCCATAGGTAATATCTGCCAAATATGCTTGTTGACGACTTATTTCGGCAAAGTGCTCTAATCGTTCATCACCACGTTCTTCACTATCAACTTGGGGATCATAGAGTCGAGCATGGTCATGGACAATCACTGCCGCTTTCAATCCAAGGAAATGGTAAATCGGCCCCATCCACCCAACACCAACTTCAGACAAATAATCATTCACGGTTACTAAATGGGCACCTTTTCCTAAAAGAGCATTTAAGTAGAGAGGAGCAGTCACCGTTAAGGTTTTGCCTTCTCCCGTTTTTTGTTCAGTAATATTACCGTAGTGGAGAGCTACTCCAGCCAGAAGCTGAACGTCAAAATGCCGCATGCCAAGAGTTCGGCGAGAAACCTCGCGGACTACGGCAAAAGCTTCAGGAAGAATTTCGTCGAGAGCTTGTTTTTCTGCTAGAGCAATCGCTTCAGCCCGCTCTTTTTCTGGTAAGTGGGCATCTACTCGAGAACGATGTTCTTTAATGCTCTCCCGAAAACGATCGGTCGCAGCGGCCAAATCGGGGTCACTCAGCGCCATCATCTCTGGCTCAAGTGCATTAATTTGATCGACTACCTTCTGGTAGGAATTTAACTTCTTTTTCTCTTCGTCAAAAAGATTTTTGATAAACGAAAACATAGTATCCTTTACCCACAGCCAGCGCCTGGGCACCCTAGTATACTAGACTTTTGTTAAATATTCAGTGCCAACTAAGTAGGGCTTTAAAACCTCAGGAATTTTCACACTTCCATCGGCTTGCTGATAGTTTTCCACTATCGCTGCCAAAAGACGAGGTGAAGCTGCTACCGTATTATTGAGCGTGTAAACGTATTTGACACTCCCATCAGCTGCTTGATAACGAATATTTAATCGCCGCGCCTGAAAATCATTAAAATAACTTGCTGAATGGGTCTCTCGATACTTATTTTGACCTGGGAACCAAGTCTCCAAGTCATACTTCTTGCGCTGACCCGCACCCATATCACCCGTGCACATCAATAATACTTGATAGGAAAGACCAAGATTTTGTAAAAGCTCCTCTGCAAAACCTACCATCTTTTCGTGCCATTGAGCCGTCTCTGTTTCATCGGCAACAGTCAGTACTACTTGCTCAACTTTATTAAATTGATGCACTCGAATAACACCCTTTGTATCTTTCCCATAGGTGCCAACTTCACGTCGGAAACATGGGGAAATTCCACAAAGTTTGATCGGAAGATCTTTTTCTCGGAGCAATTCATCAGCGTAATAAGATGTGAGAGCCACTTCGGCCGTTCCCGCCAAAATTTGGCCATCTTGTGTGTAATAGTGATCTTCCTGGCCCCAAGGGAAATAACCCGTTCCTTGCATAGCCTCTCGATTCACTAAAACTGGGGCAGATAATAATTGAAAACCATGTTTCCCCATCAGATCCATGGCGTATGCCAACAAGGCTCTCTCCAGTAATAAACCTTGATTCTTCAGGAAATATCCGCGAAAACCAGCAATTTTTGTGGCCCGCTTTGTATCCAACCAATCTAAAGCTTCCATGATTTCATCATGGGTTTTTGGAGCAAAATCAAATTGGGGAATTTGGCCGACTTGCCGAACAACTTGATTCCCAGATTCATCTTTTCCCACCGGTACACCGACTGCGGGAGGATTTGGGATAGCAAACAAAAACTGAGTAAATTTTTCGTTGACCTCAGCTAATTTTGGTTCAATCTCTTTTAATTTTTCCTTGATTTGTTTTCCAGCTTCTTTATCTTCTTCGCTTGGTTTCTGACCCATCGCAATGTTCTTTTTGATGTTTTCCGCGTGTTCATTACTTTGACGCCGTAAGTCATCAACCGCTTGCTGAAGTTGACGTTTTTCTTGGTCAACTGCCAAAAGTTGATCAACAACTTCAGGATCTAATTGTTTGTCTCGGCAAGCCTGCTTTACCGCTTCTGCTTCCTGACGAATATATTGAATTGCTAACATATTTCCTTTACTCTGGGCGCATCGCTTTAAATACGTCAATTAAAAATTGAATGTGTTCTTCAGGCGCCTTTTCAATGAGGCGAAAACCTTCCTGGATATCTTCTCGACTTACATTAGCCGCAAAAGATTTATCTTTGAGTTTCTTTTTAACAGATGTAACTTTCATATCGGCAAAGCCATTCGGCCGCATCAAAGAAACAGCATGTAAAAAGCCACTTAATTCATCACAAGCAAAAAGATAGCGATCTAGCAATGATTCTGCTGTTACTCCCGTTCGCGCCGGTGCATGAGCAGCAATTGCGTGGAGCATTTCTCGCGGATAATTTTTGAGAATTTCACTAATAGCCCGGTTTGGGTGTTCGTCTGGATATTTTTCCCAGTCAAGATCATGGAGGAGTCCACTTTGATACCAAAGTTCTTCATCTTGACCTAAAACTTGCGCGTAGGCCGCCAGGGCCGTGGCCACCATTTTGGCATGATGCCGAAGGGCGGGATTCTCAATAAACTTCTCGAGTAAGGCTTCTGCCTCTTCTCGAGTAACTAATGCTGTCGTTTCCGTCTCTGGCAATTCTAAATTACTCACTTTTTTGGCAAAAGCGCCATTTTCACGAAGACCATAAATTTCTTTACTTGTTTCTTCCACCTTGTATTTCAATTGAGGGAAAAGAGTACCCTCCCGCGCCGTAATGTTTTCTAAAAACCAAAAAACGCGTTCACTCTGGCCATAACCAGAAGTGGGAGGCATTCCGTATTCAAGCATTTCCACAAAATCTAAATCCATCATCTGGGCCTCATCATCACCTTGATTGCGAGCTGCTTGCTGTTCTTGGAAGCGTTCCAGCTGGTCAATTGGGTCATTCAGTTCTGAATAGCCATTCCCGAGTTCACTCCCAGCAAGGATGACATGAAAACGTTCGGTGAGTTCTGGATTTTCGACTTTTGATTTCGCCAAAGGTGACATAAATTTAGGTTCATTCACCAAAAAGGCAGGACCAGAGAGAGTCTTTCGAATACTCTTCCAAAGGTTGTCGATGAGGCGCTGGCGATTAATCAACCCATCGAGCTTGATACCCAACTGTTGCACTACAGCGCGCATTTTTTCATCAGAATCTTCAAAAATATCGACATCCAAACGTTCTTTAATAATTTCTGGATAACTAATTTCCGTCCATTCATCCGCTAAATCAAAATGATGTTCACCTTTAATAAAGTCTGTTTTCCCATAAACTCGCTGAGCAACTTGACGGAAAAGTTCTTTCACCAGGGTCATATTATCCCGGTAATCAGCATAAGCCCAATACCATTCCAGTTGGTAAAATTCTGGTAAATGTTCGTCACTTAATCCTTCATTGCGGAAATTTGGACCCAAAGTATACACCTTTTCAAAACCACCACCGATCAAACGCTTCTGGAAAAGTTCTGTGGAGATGCGCATGTAAAGATCTTGATCCAAAGCATTCATGTGCGTTACGAATGGCCGCGCATCAGCGCCACCAGTCACGTGTTCCAAAACTGGCGTTTCCACTTCAATGAAATCATGCTCTCGCATAAAATCACGACAAACCTGCCAAAATTTTGCTTTTCGCTCAAATAAACGTCGACTCTCTGGATTTATCAATAAATCAAGATAGCGGTGACGGAAAATATATTCTGGATCTTTCAGTCCTTCCCAGGAATCGGGGAGTGGCCGTAATGATTTTGTCAGCAGACGAAGTTTATCTGCTAAAAGAGAAATTTCTCCTCGAGCAGTTTTGGTCACTGTTCCCGTTACTTCAATAATGTCGCCAGGATCTACCAAACGGAGATCAGAAAAACCAAGAACATTTTCTGCTGCGAGAGTTTCACTGAGAACATCTTCCTTTATGTAAAGCTGAATTTTTCCCGTCTCATCAATTAAATCTCCAAACATTACGTGACGGTGATCGCGCAAACTCATCAACCGACCAGCTAAAGTAACCGTAGTATTTTCAAAAGCTGCAAAACTTTCAACAACTGGACCAATTTGATGACTTCGATGTGAAGAAGCCGGGTAGGGCTGTAAGCCTTTTTGACGCAATTGCTGAAGTTTTTCTAGGCGCTGTTGGCGCATTTCACTTAATCTTGACATGCTCTTTCCTTTTGTTTTTATTATACCTGGATTTTTTGATTTTTTCTGCTTGGCTTAGCCATTCTTTTGCTTCAATTTGACTCGATTGAGTCATACGAAAAAGCCCGGCGTGAGCCGGGCTTTCTGAGATTCTTTTTTTTATTTAATTTCTAAGATAAGGTATTCCATTTTCCCGGCCGGAACCTCAACTATCACCTTGTCACCCTTAGACTTCCCAAGGAGTGCCTTGCCCACTGGAGATTCCACAGAAATTTTTCCTTCAGCTGGAGTGGACTCATATTGTCCACCTAAACTGTAAGTAACCTTCCGATCTTTGCCTACCAAAGAAAGTACCACTGTCGAACCCATTTGCACACGAGAACTTTTCTTGCTGTTCGCAGGAACATCGTCAACGATGGTTGCTTTCGCCAAAATTTCTTCGATTTCATCAATACGAGCTTGTAAAATTTCCTGCTCGTTCCGAGCAGAATGATAATCGGCATTTTCACTCAGATCACCTTGTTCTCGAGCCGTCGCAATTCGCTCAACGACTTTTGGCATTTGAACTTCTCGTAAAGTCTTCAACTCTTGCTGAAGCTCTAAGAGGCCTGATTGAGTAAGTGTAATGGTGTCCTGACCTGGGTCTTTTGACATAGTAGCTGCCTAGTATAAAGTTTTTTCCGCTTTTGACAAGTGCGGATTAACCGTCTTTTTTTACTTTCCAAGGACGACGACCGCGTCATACTTGCCGCTACTGTCTTCCTGACTTTTTTGGGTTGAAAGTTGGAGGTCTAAACCAGTGGCAGTATTGAGTTCCGCTAAAAGAGCGGCCGCACTGGCATCCTCAGTTTCTACTAAAAGGTAATCTTTTGCTTCATAATCTCCCTTGGCATTTGCTGCTGCCACCGTGGGGAAATCGGCTGCTTCAATCTTCTTCGCAATCGTCCCAGCATATCCCGCTTTCGCTGTTGCATTCACAACAAGCAGTTTGTAATCGGCCTTCGTCAGCTCAACTTTGGGAGTTGGCGTCGGCGTCACCGCCTCCGCCACTACCGTTGGGGTCGGACTTGGACTCGCCGATCCAGCATTTTCGGTGTAGTGCAAATACGCCATTCCCAAACCCACTCCAAGAGCAACCGTTAGAACGAAACTTAACAGACCAATAAAGATCATCTTGGCTACGCCTCCTGCTTCGGAGTTATTTTTGATTACCTCTTTCTTTTCTGTTGGCATTGAAGTCTCCTCCTTGCCTGATTTATCTGAAGAATTCTTTCCAATCACTGATGGATCGATTGCTAAATTCGCAAACTTACTTAAGTCAATCTCTTCAGGATTCTTGGGTTTATCAGTCTTTGTTTCTTTCTCACTTTCGGTCTCTGAGCTATTCTCGGTGTTACTAACTTGTCGTTCGGATTTACTGACCGAAACTTCCGTTTTGCCACTCTTCTCATCAACAGAAGTTGCCACCGTGACTCGAGATTCTGTCAATTCTGATTCAGTTGCTTGACTTGATTCTTCCAGCTCTTCTTCAACTTTGACAGGAGTTTGAGCTTGGTTGAGAGCAAAAGCAGAAATTTCTTGAGGTTTGGGCAAAGCTGTTGCCGCTGCGCCGAGAACGGCTGGTTTGACGATATTATTTACTAAGGCTTCGCCGTCATCATCCACATCAGAAGTCTTTGCCTCTTCTTCCTCAACCGAATCTGGCGATTCTTCTTCTGTTACTTTCGGCTCTTCGGCCGTTTCCACTTTTTCAGATTTTTTGGAAGGCTCCTCGTCCGGAGTAGCATCTTCATCCAAATCTTCTGTACTCATCGATACTGTTTTCTCGTAAGCACTGTCCAGTGCGAACTGGGGAAGCAGGTACTCTGGAATAGAAAAAGTCTTTGCCGCTGATTCTATAATTTGCTTGACGTAAGAAGGCATTTTTTCATTTTCGCTCGCTAAATCAGCAAGTTGCTGAACCGGTAAAGTTGCCTTCAGTTCTTCTTTGAGCTGACCATCAATTAAACTATTGGTCAACAAATACACCGTTTGCAAACTTGGTTCCGCACCTTTTAAGGTTTTCACTGTCTCAGAAAAATTACTCGCTTCAGCAATTGGTGTGTAATAACACTGATCCACCCCAATGTAATGCTCAGCTAAATATAAGTGAGCACCAAGTTGTAAAATTGCAACCGAGGGCTCCAAACTAATGATGGATTTACTGCTCCAACTCAGAGGAGAGACACTCTCAATACGCACATCTTTTTTTGACTTGAGAGCAGCTACCAATGGAGTCAGCAGTGCCTTCTCCAAAGCAGTCAGCTGCACTTTGAAAACGCCTTTATAATTACTCAAGATTGTGGTATCCAGATAAAAATCCTCCTGATTGAGTTGTAAACTTGGCAGAAGCTCATTCTTAAGATAGTCACGCACCTCATCTTCAGTTTCTTTTTCTACATTAACAATCGTGCTGGTAAAAAGAAAATCTGGCAAAATGAGTTTATAGCTACCAGAATCAAGTTTTGCCAAAAGTTTATCGAGATTGTCCGCTAACAAGAGGGTATCATTTAAAAAAGTGCCATTGATCTGTCGAAAATCCGACAAAACAAAGTCATGTGCTTTTTTGCCCGGAATCAAACGAGCAACATAGGCCAAGTCAGGCAAAATATAGAGAAGTAAAGTATCTGTGGGCATACTAAAATTATAGCTGGAAGAGTCAGAGAGATCAAATGTTATTATTGAGAG
>CAZWOQ010000004.1:0-16497 GCA_964635585.1 uncultured Pseudomonadales bacterium
GCTAAATTAGCACAGGTAAAGAGCCAGCGAGTTGATGCTCAATCTTTACTCAAAGAAAAAGTGATGTCCTACACTGACTTTTCGAACTTTATCAAAAACATCGTTTCTACTCTGAAAACAAGTGATAATCACCTTGCAACGGACAGTATCATTCGAATGGTCTTTTTGAACTTTACTATAAAGGACAAAAAAGTATTGATTCATCAATGGAATCCTAAGTTCGAAACCATTGCGAAACTGCCTTCTGTCCTACAATGTCGGAGATGGCGGACTCGAACCGCCGGCCTTACGGTCCCGAACCGTACGCTCTAGCCATCTGAGCTAATCTCCGTTGGCGACTATTATAATCGGGCTTTGCCTTACTTCAAGTTAATGACGTAAAGGTTGTCAGGTGAATCAGGACTAAAAGAAGTCATGATGAGCAGTTTACTTCCATCTGGCCAAGGATAAACGAAAGATTGACTGAATGGGCCAGAGTAGACATTGGTATTGTTGTAGCCATCATACTCCATGATTTGAATTTTCCCGTCTTGCACAAAGAGCAAATGTTTCGAATCAGGAAACCATTGTAGAGTGTTGAGGTTTACGCCCGTGTAGTAGCTAGAGAAACTCAGGGCAGTTTCTTCGTTACTGGTCTTTTGTAGTCGATAAAAGGCACTTGGTGAAGATTCGAGAGTACGTGCAGGGCTCCCAAAATCATCGGCCAAAAGTTGCTTCTCCAATTCGAGAACTTCGGCTACCGCATTTTTCTTCAGTGTTGCGGATGCCGTTGCTTCTGTTAAGAACAGTTGTGGAAGCGCAGAGCTTGTGGCAACCCGGAAATTTTTGTCTTCTTCTCGGTCGTAGACATAAATGGCCCCAACTTGTAAACTTCGCTCCTCTGGTTGAGTATTAGTTGCAGGAATCGGAGGGAGGATGTCTTCTGGCAGAGTGACCGCTGCTGTCGCGGTATAAAGAAGACGCTTTTTGTCTGGAGAAATGTAGACGTTTTTGGCACTTTCAGTGGCTATTTCAAGCACTTCTGGAGGGAATTTTTCTAGATATTGGCGTTCTCGTTGATACATATCTTCTTCCCAACCGGCGAGTATTTGTTTTTTTTGGAAACGGATATCAGTTTGTTCAGCGAGACTGACTTTTTTATCTACGCCGATCAAAAGTTCTTTTTCTGGGGTTAAGATCATCAGTTCAGTACTATCTGGAGACCAGATAATCTCTGCATCAGACAGGGCGAGAGAACTCGGTGCATCAGTGATTTGTCGGGGACCACTTTGAAGAGAAAGGAAATTTGTACCGAGATCCATTACGTAAAAACCGTTTTTAGCTTCACTACTTCCTGCATCAACCAAAAAAACGAGTTTCAGTCCATCTGGAGAAGGACTCAAATTTTTAATGCCCGTAAAAGTCAAAGGTGTCAAACTTGGTGCACTTGGGAAGAGCGTTGCATTCGTTTGAGTGACGAGCTCTTTTTGAATCGTGAGCTCTTTTTGCCAAGGAGAATAGCCCTCTTTGAGGATTTTTACTTGATAAATACCAGGATCAAGATAAACAGTATCGTCAGTAGCCGTAATGAGTTTGTCATCAATATAGACTTGAGCACCGTCAGGAAAAGAATTCGCATTGAGTAAGCCTGTGTTGGAGACGACACCTTCTTTGGTGATGCGCCAATTCCCTCGAGCATATTGAATCGCAAAGTAACTGCCAACGACGATTACTAAGAGCGAAAGAAAACTATATACTACTCGAGAACTCAAGAACTGAGTGATCTTGCGAAAGAGTGACTTTTTCTTTTTTGGGGTGGCAGAAGTATTTTCCATATTTTTAACTCTTTTTGATGAATTTGCTTGCGACAATATTCAGGATGTTTTATTATAGCAAGCGGATGTTGAAAAGTCTGCAAAAAAAAGTTGCTATTGATTTAGGCTCGACCCGGATTCGCCTTGTTGTTCTGGATGATAAATTAGTTGAGGGAACGAATCTTTCTGTCTCTGCTTTGAAGAATAGATATTTTGAGGAAATTGCTTGTGTTGCTCGAAAAAAGAAGAGCAAACAGTTTTTGGCAGTGGGCCGAGACGCACTGAGTATGCAGGGAAGATTGGCTGATCAAGTCGAAGTAATTTTCCCCTTCCAAGCAAGCCGGATTATTGATGAGGCAGCGGCAAAGTTTCTTTTGTCAGATATTTTTAAGAGGAGTCTCAAGGGAATATTTTTGAATCCAGTTGCTTTGCTAACTACCGTGACCGATATTTCGGAAACCAGTAAGCAAGCCCTAGCGCGTTTACTGTATGAACTGCATTTTTCTGAGGTGTATTTTGCTTCCCAGTCTTTAGCGGCAGCAATTGGGGCTGGTGTTCCTGTGGCAATGAGTCAAGGTGTGTTATTTCTGGAAATGGGGTCGAGCCAAAAAGAAGCTGCCGTAATTGCTTTGGGAAGTGTGCTGCGAGTAAAAACAAGTCCGTTTGCAGGACAACAGCTTCAAGAGTATGTACTTCAATTTTTAGAAACAGAATATGAGTTGCAGTTGAGCCAAGAAAACATCCGAAAACTTTTGTGGCAAGTGGCGAGTTTTTCGAAAAATAAACAAGGGCAACTTCGCTTAGTCGGTAAATCCTTAGCCACGCAAGCTCCAGTGGAAAGCACCTTGCAAACTGAACTTTTGGCGCCAGTTTTGAAGCGCTACGCCCAAGATACAGAAGAATTACTAACATCTTTGCTAAAAGAAGTGAGTCCAGAATTGATGAATGATATTTTAAATAAAGGCATGCTGGTTGCTGGAGGGTGGGCGAACATGGATGGTCTGGAAGAATATTTTATTCGACACCTGGGAATTCCTGTGGCAATCGTCGAACAACCCGAGCTGGTTGCCTTACAAGGCGCTCTGATTCTCTTAGCGAGTTTGGAAGCCTACAAAGAGAGTCTCGGTTTTGTTGCTGCTTAAAGCATCCGCAAATTGCTTAGCGAATTCGGCGATGGAAGAATTGGGCTTTCTGTTGCAGCCAAAAGTTATCTTGACGGCAAAGCAATTGTTTTGCCTGTTTTGGCTTGTCCATGAGAATTTTGACTGCTTCTTCTAAAAAGAGTGTGTTTTGTGAGCCTTTGACAAGAAGCAAGTCATCTTTTTGGAGAATGTGTTGAAATTCTTCGGCTGCAGCAAAACAGTCACTTGCTAAAATGATCTCAGTAGCGCTCTTTTTACGAAGAATTGGGTAACAATACTTGGCCATTGCTGGTCCAACCAGGACAATCAAATCAAAACCTTCATTGGCAATTCTGGCAAGTTTTTTATGGAACCACTCCGTCTCCTCGCCAAATTCTCGCATATCTCCAAGAAGAGCGTAGCGCCTTGCAGTTTTCTTCAATGGTAGTCCTTTTGCCAGTTCCACCATAGAAAACATCGAAGAAGCGTTATAGGAACTATCAAGAATCCAAGAGCGGTTCTTCCCAGCAATTAAGCTGGCTCTTCCTGGTGGTAGCTGGAAATGCTTTTCTAAAGCAGTCACAATTTCGGTATTTTTTAGACCTAGCTCTTTTGCCACCAAAAATGCGGCAGCAAAACTTTCCGCATAGTGATCAGCGAGAACCAACTGAGAAAATTGCACACGAAAGGCTTGGCTTTCTTTTGGCAAAAAATGAGGAAAGCTCCCAAAACGATTATGGAATGCAAAACGGAACTGGCTGGTCACTTGTTGCTCATCAAAATGGATCTGCTGACCAAGAATTTGGCATTCATTGACTTCACTTTTTCCAAAAGCAGCGCGGCGACAGCTGAGTCTTTTGCTGAGAGCTTGTAAATTCTTATCTTGATCGTTGAAAATGGCGAGACCATCTTTGGGAAGGGAAAAAAGCAATTTCATTTTTTCTTCGGCAATCAGTCGAGTTGCTTCTTCCACTCGAGTTTTGGGGTCCTGACTTTTGATGAGACTATCAAAAGCAAAACTGTGGCCGCTGCCTGCATTCAACACAATGCCAATTTGTGGTTGGACAATACTGAGCAAATAACTCATATTTTTTGGCGGAAAAGGACTATCAATACCCATTTCTACAATATAGACATCGAAGCTTTCAAAAAAACCAAAGAAATGGATTGGTGCAAGAATCAGCACACGCAACCAATCCAGTGGAGTATAACCTCTCATCTTTAACCCCAAAATATCTAAAGGAATTCCGGATTCCGAATTGGCACCAAAACTGACTTTAACTCGAAAACGATCTTGAAGAAGCGCGTACAAGGCATTCCTCGTGCTACTTTTGCCTGCAGTGCCCGTGATGCCAATGATGCGTGCATGCCGGTTTTTTTTGAGTTGCAACCGGGCAAAAAAGCGCAAATAGGCGAGCAGAAGAGTAGCGAGTTGCTTTTTCATAGTTCTGAAGTTTCTTTTGGTATTAATTGTTGAACGGCATGACGAAATTGTTCACCACGGTCTCGGTAATCCTTGAAAAGGCCAAAACTCGCCGAACCAGGACTTAACAGCACGACGTCACCAGTCACTGCATGACTTTTAGCAATTTCTACGGCTTCCGACATGGAGCTGACCATCTGGAGAAATGGCAGCGCCTTCTGTTGTTTTGCTGCCTGTTCTCGCAAAAGTTTAGCAATCGTTTCACCCGTACTTGGAAAGAGAAGAAGCGCTTTGACTTGACGTTCTAGGATCTTCTCAACCAATGGCAGAAAATCAAGATGTCGATCGTAGCCACCGGCAAGCAGAAGAATCTTCCCTTTTGGAAAGGCTTCTAATGCCTTGATCGCAGCGGGTGGATTAGTAGCAATAGAATCTTCAATATAGGTAACGCCATGTATTTTGGCCACAAATTCAAGACGGTGTGGCAAACTTTTGAAGTGTGCAACTGTCTCTCTTATACCCTCTGGGGGTATATTGAAGAGTCGAGCACAGGCAACGGCAGCCATAACGTTATAGAGGTTATGACGACCCAAAAGGGGAATTTCTTGGGTTGGAAGAAGGGCTATTTCTTGGGGTTTGGTCTCGAAGAGCCATTCTTGATCATCGATTTGACGGAGGCAGAGCTCAGCCCCGTTTGGCGCGAGTCGATGCCGCCACTTTTTGGCTAGACTGAGTGCGGCCATTCGACTCGCGCCAGCCAAATCAGGATCATAAATACAAATATCTTCAGGAGTTTGGTAGCGGACAATCGCAGTTTTTGCCGCAAAATAACTCTCAAAATCTTTATAGTAATCAAGGTGTTCAGGGAAAATTTCCTGAACAATTGCGATGTGCGGACTTTTGTGCAATTCAGCTAATTGGTGAGCTGAAAGTTCGTAAACGACTCTGGTTTTTTCGCTGAGCGTGGCGAGGCCATCTAAGGCTGGTTGGCCGATGTTTCCAACGAGAATTGCTCCCTCTGGCGCAGTTTTCAGAAGTTCAAAAAGTAGTGTACTGGTAGTACTTTTTCCTTTTGTGCCCGTGATGCCTATGAGATTTTGGTGATCAACGAGATCAAAGAAAATTGCCGTTTGTGAAGACAGCTCGGCCCCCTTTAAGAGAGCTGCTTGAATGAAGGGCAGCGTGGCAGGAATGCCGGCTGTCTTGAGAATCAATTCTTGTTGTTCAAGGGCTTGTTCATAGTGAGAACCCAAGAAGAATTCAAGTTGCTGATCTTGTTCTTGGATTGTTTGCCATGCAGGATCCAATTTTTCGAGTGGATTCTGGTCTGCCAGCCGGAGAAGCTTATTGGGTAAGAATTGTCTGAGAAAGTGGTAACTGGACAGGCCTTCTCGGCCAAGCCCCAAAATGCAGATTTTTTTATTTGCTTGTTGTTGGCACCAAGCATTCGCTTTTTCCCAAAGGGGAAATTGCGTTTTTGCCGAGGATGCTGGGGCTGAAGAATGGGAGTTAAGTTTTTCCAAGAGCGCTTTGAGGACCTGAGGTATTGTTTGAGCAGTGGCTACATATTGTTCCTTGGCTAAGAGTGCCGCTTTTCGACATTCGGCAAAAGTTCCCACGCATTCAAAAGGTTTTTTGTCACCAAAACCCAATAAGTCAAAATAGGTGGATTGGAGTGTTTCTTCGTCCAAAAGATTTTTTGCAAAGATTTTTTGACTCACAATCTGTGGTGGAAGGAAAGCAGAAAACATTAAAAAAACAAAAGCACACTTTGGACAATGATGACACCAAACACCAGCTTGTTGTCCAACGTTACAACTGCGAAAATGCTCTAAAACAAAATCTAACCTCTGGTCTTTTTTCCATAATTGGCAGAATATTTCAGTGATTGCTAATTCGTCGAGCTGACGAAATAGAGAATAATAGTTAACGGGGCAAACATTTGGAGCAAAAAGTTCTTCCCGATTGTAGCGTTGGAATTGCGCTTCAAAAGCTGAACTTTTGGAATATTGATGATTAATTTCTTGGCCATGAAAAACACTATTTTCTTCATCAGCTGAAGCTTCATTGCTGAGTAAGACTTCTTGCTGTCCGTAGAAGTAGGCGCTGATGACACTGACAAAGGCGAGTACTGCACTAAAAGGGGTATGCCCATTAAGATATCCTGCCTGATTCAAGCGAAGAAGTTCAGGGTCAATACAGCGTTGCACGCGGATAATTCCTTGGCAATGACCGGTTTTTTGGAAATGTTTGGCAATTTCTCTTGCGGCAGGGGAGTGAGGCTCGAGGAGAAGAACGCGGTAGTTCTTCTCTTTTTGTTCGAGGAGCCCTAAAAGTGTGGCGGAATCCTTGCCTCCACCCACCGGAACCAAGGGTTCAGTAGATAATTGGGCGAGAGATTCAGATACGGAGGCGGCTTGAAAGCTTTCGATAGTCTTCTGCCAATTTTCTTCTGCTTGCTTGAGTTCGGCTGATTGAGCAGGTTTTGAACTTTGCCAAGTAACAAATTTTGCTGCAGTAAAGTCAATTTGATTTTGGTAAAAAAATTCTCCCAAACCATGAATAAGTAAGTTTTGCCAAAAAGTCTGGGCAGCCGGAGACAAGGGAAACTCCTGATCATCGAGAATAATCTCTGGAGAGCAGGCGGCTTTCCAATAGCTGGGAAGTTCTGCTAAACCGAGTTGGAAAAAAAGTTGTTGCCAAAGCTTTGGAAGTTGATCGCGGATTTCACCGTCTGCCAAAGGCGAAGAGAAATGTTTTGCAAAAGGAAAATCAAAAAATAGGTAACGAGGGGCAAAGTGGAGATCTGGTTCAAGAAAAAAATCAAAAGTAACCTCGAGAACCGAAGCTTGCTTTTTTGCAGTAAAGCCTCGATAGTGGAGGCGCGGGTGTTGTTGGCGTAAGGCAGTAAAAGAAAGAGCCATATCTCTATTCTAGATTCTCCTGCTTTTTTCGCAAGTACACCCAGGGTAAAATAGAGAAAAGGATTCTGTTGTGAAAAAGACTTTGCAACTTTTTGGTTTACCAATCAGCACTTTTAGCAAAATGGAACTTTTTTCTTGGTTGCAGAAGCAACTGCTTGGAAAAAATGTTCCCATGCAAATTCTCTGTACTCCAAATGCAGAGCAAATTGTGCAAGCCCAAGAAAATGTGGCTTTTCAAAAAATTCTTCAGAAAGCCGATCTCCTTATCCCGGATGGGTTTTTCCCCTTTGTTTTCTCCAGTCGTCTATTGAAATTCTTTGGTAAAAGTGAGGGAATTATCCCGGAGCGGATCAGCGGCGTGGAAGTTGCAGAATTTCTGCTTCGAGAGGCGAAACAGCAAGAGCAGAATATGTTGTTGATTGGTGGTTATGAGTATCAGCGGGAACGGCCGCGTTCTCGGCTTTGCGAAGATTTTCCCAAGAAGGATCGTCAGCTTTATGAACTTGAACAGCATCTTTTTTGGTTGGCGGATTTTCAGTATCAAGAGAATACGAACGAAGACGCCTTGCTCAAGCAACTTCTGGATTATTGTCAACCAAAAATTGTTTTTGTAGCTCTCGGTGCTCCTAAGCAAGAACAGTGGTTATGGCAAAATCGCCAACTTCTTCAGAAGTCCGGAGTGAAGATTGCTCTGGTGGTGGGTGGAGCCTTTGATTTCCACTTTGGCAAAGTGAAACGGGCGCCAATTGCCTGGCAAAATTTGGGTCTCGAATGGTTGTATCGGCTTCTCCAAGAGCCTTGGCGAGCGAAACGCCAAGGTCGACTCTTGCGTTTTCTGGTTTTGCTGTGGCAGACCCTTGTTTCTTCAGTCCCTAAAACCTAGGTTTTTTCGTTTTTCTGTTGTAAAGAAAAGTTGACTAAAAATAAAAAAACCTTGCTGGTGAGGCAAGGTTTTCTGGTCTTTTACAAAAGCTTAGCTTAATTCAATTCTTGATCACCACTTGGGTTAACTCCCAAAAGCCACATCACGGCTTCTTTTTTGTAACGGCGATCACCTCGAGAATTAATGCGAATGGCAGGTAATTTTCCTCGTTTTCCCCAACGTTTGATGGTTAAAGGAGAAACGCGAAGCAAATCAGCTACCTCTCGAACTGTAAGGAGGTCTGGAAGGTTCTTGATATCGAGTTTGACCGCATCATCTGCGCGACCCGTGCGTTTATCATCCAAGTTTGCAAGCGTTGTGTCCATATCAGTCATGGGTCCTTTCTGATGACTAAAGATATTGTGTTCTAAAAAAGCGAGTAGAGCGCAACAACTTTAGTAAATAATCCTATAATCTTGAAGAGTTTTCTCTCTGGCAGCCTCTTTGGCTTTGAATAAACTTACCCTTCTATATCTAACAGTAACAGATGAAAACGAATTAGGTCAATAGGGAATTTGGAGTTTCGGGATGAGTAAAAAACCAGAAACAAGCTTTCCACAAAAATATCCTATAGCAATTCAAAGAAGTGATTTTTTTAGCCTATATTTTTTCAATGTTGGTGCGAGGTGGAAAAGAAAAAGATTTTCTTCGAGTAAAAAAATAGAATATTTTGAGCGACTGGAATGATGCGGTATAATCCAGTTATATGGAACGAGAACCATACCGAGAACCAAAAAAGCCACAAGTAGAATTCTTCCAAGCAATTTTAAGTAACTTACTCGACCAGGGAAAATCACTTGGTCTGACAATTAAGGATCTTCAAGATGCCGATATTTTGCCCAGAGATGGAGAGGATGAAATTCAGCTGATCCAAGATGCACTTCTTTGGCATCGAGAATTTGCTTCCTTGGCGATCGATGAGTGGGTAAAGGGCCTTCCATTTCCAAAAACTGAATCGGATAAGATCCAAAATATAACAGAAATTTTTTCTGATGAGGAGATTTTGGAATTACGGCAAAAGGCTTTACTTGATTGTATAGCAAAAGGACATGTTTCTTCTTTGTATCAGAAAATAGTTGCGGATTGTGAAAGAAATAATTTTTCAGCATATATTCTATCAAATGCTGATAGTTTTTTTGGTAATACGGAATTTTCTCCTGAAAAATTTCGGGAAAATTACCCAGCTCAGTATGCCTTTCTCCAGCGACAAATTCCCCACTATGGGGAAATCTCTTCAGGTCACTTCGCATTTATGTTATTTGACAGAGAAGAGGTTTTTGCTTCTACAAAAAAATTATTTTTAGATGAGGATAAAACTAATTCAGTAATTGCTGTAAGTAATTGGCAGAAAATGCGTTTTTTAGCGAAACTCATTGCTGAAAAACCAGAGCTGTTACGCTATTACTCGGCTCAGGCAATTATTGATTACCAACAACTTTTTTTTGATTCTTTGCGACAGCAAATTCGTGAACTCGTTTTAGAAAAGAGAAGGGTTTTGGAATTTTCACTGATGGAATTTAGCAATTTTGTTTTGCCCCATTTTTTTTATTTACTCACAAAAGCTGCCAAGAATGGCTTAGAACTTGACCTTATTCAGCGCGGGAAAGAGAGCAGTAGCAGTGAAGAAACTCCAACACAAATTTTTCATTATCATTTACAGACGCTGAGAAAAGACGAATTATTATTGACTTTAACTGAAAGTCCTCAAGTTGAGTTTAGGAATAATCAGTTTTTACATCACTCTTCTGAACCAATGAGTGCAATACTTTTTCTTCAAGACGAACAAGTCCAGGTTAGGGCTGAAAAACTCTCTTCCAAAGATAATTTTTCATTAGCGTATTCATCCCTTGTGCAAGGAGTAGAAAATTTTCTTCATTTCGCGGATTTGAGCCAGCCCGAAAACTTCGTGTATTTTTCTCGAGTTCCGGAAGAAGACTTTCGCTCAGAACTTGTGCAGTTTGCCCAAGTTCTGAAAGGAACTTCTTCTTTGAAGGAGTTTATTCGGCTAATTGAGGAAAACACTATTATCCCTAATAAGAAATTAGAAATAAAGAATCCGAAAGAAGATTCTCGGTATGCAGAAGAGATTTCCTGGTTACTTACACTTTTAAATAAGAATGGAATTAGTTTTGATCAGTAGTGCCTTGTTTGAAAAATAACTACCAAAAAAGCCCTCGTTTCCGAGGGCTTTTTCTTTGCAAAGCTTGGTCGATTATTTCAATTCGACAACACAGCCGGCTTCTTCCAAAGCTTTCTTTGCAGCTTCGGCAGCCTCTTTCTTCGCGCCTTCCAAAACGACTTTTGGAGCGGACTCGACGAAAGTTTTGGCGTCACCCAAACCAAGTTCTGGTTTCAAGGTGCGGACGGCTTTGATTGCGGCGATTTTGTTACTACCGGCATCTTTTAAGACGACGTCAAATTCGTCTTTCTCCTCAGCAGGAGCAGCAGCGGCAGCACCAGGCATAGCGGCACCCATCATAACGGGAGCAGCAGCACTGACACCGAATTTATCTTCCAAAGCACTGACCAAATCAGAAACTTCCATTAAGGAGAGTTCGCTGATACTGTCAACGATTTTTTGGACTTTTTCTGAGAGTTGTTTCTCGTCTGCCATAATTTCCTTTCTTTGATTTGATGATTCAAATCGAAATTTGTGTCCTTTTTTACTACTTACTAACTACTATCTTTAGGCTTCTTGTTTCTTGTCTGCTAAGGCTTTCAAGACATAGACTAAATCGCGAGGGCCAGCTTTCAAGACATTGGCTAAACCAGCACCTGGAGATTTGATTCTTTGAATTAACATCACAATCAGTTCATTCTTGCCTGGCAATTTGCTGAGTGTCTCAACTTCGGCCGTAGAGAGCACTTTGTCCTCCATAAAGCCTTGTTTGATGGTTAATTTGTCAGTATCCTCATGAAATTTGTAGAGCGCTTTAATTGCGGCAACTGGGTCATCATAGGAAAAAATAACGGCGTTCATGCCTTGGAGCGATTCACCCATCTTTCCCTTGCCAACAGCAATGTCGATCAAGGTGTTTTTGGTGACAAACATCTCACCACCAGCGGCCTTCAATTCGTTACGCAAGTTGGTCAAATCCTTGACACTTGTTCCTGCGTAGTCGACCACGACCATGGATTGCGCTTTATTTAATTTTTCTTGTAACAGGGACACTTGCCCTTGGTTGTGTTGATTTGGCATAGCTGCTTTCGTTTCACTAATTTCCAAAATACCAGCCAAAGAGGTGAAAAAAAAGCAAAATGAGAAGAAAAGGAAAAGCAAAAAAGCTTAATGAGTTCTCCTCGGTGCGATTTTTAACTTCTCGAAAGAAGCCACACTGTCTTTGGATCAGAGGGCAATTATAGCATAAATTACCAAGAAGCATAGAGGAGAATAAAGTTTTTCTTTGATGAGAAGATGAGGAAACTAGAGAATTTCTTTTCTCAGTGAGAAGGAAAGTAGTATATACTGAAAGCATCATGGCAATGCGTACTATGCGAGGTAGCTTTTTCTTGAGTCTTTTTCTGGCGTTTTTGCTGCTCTTTTGTCAGCAGTCATCGGTGAAAGCTGCAGAGAAATCATATAGCATTGATCGCGTAGCTATCCGGGCTTTGCTCGAACAAGATGGTTCGATGCGAGTGGCGGAGTCACGACGCTATAATTTCACGGGTTCTTTTTCTTACGCTTACCAGAAAATTTTGGCAAGAGTTGCCTTTGCTTCCGCTTCTTCTCGCCAGGATCCTTATTTGACGAAAGATTTTCAAGTCTGTGAACTGCCTGCCGTGATGAGTGAAAGCGAAAGACTGACTCTATTGGATACTTTGCTAACTCAGGAGCAAACGCAAACAAGTTCCTCTTCCGAAACTCAAAGTTCGGTTCTTGCTGCCCCGCAGTGTTATAGTCAGGTGCCTAGTGACCTCAACAATAGCCTCGATCCGAAAAGCCAACCCCGACAAAGTTTCTACCAATACTACATTCTTCAATCTGGCGAGAAAGTTGATGGTTTGCTTGCCAATAACCAGAACCAGAAAGCTTTGACTAAGAACGCCTGGAATTTTGAAAGTAATCAGCTGCAAGGCGTGTTTAACGAGTGGTTCTTTAGTGCCCAAAACGAAGCGAAGGAATTCGTTTTGCTGTACACGGTAAGTAATGCCGTGACTATCCAGGCTGATACGGCAGAATTGTATTACCAATTTATTGGTGATGAGTGGGATCATGCGCAACGAAATGTTACAGTGGATATTTTCTTGCCCGCTAATATGCAACTGAGTCAATTAGACGAGGTGCAGGCTTGGGGCCATGGGCCTTTATCTGGCCAAGTGACTATTGCTTCATTGCCAGATCAAAGTTTAGCCCGTTTTCGTGTTCGCTATGAGCTCAATAATTTACCCGCAAAGACCTATTTAGAAACAAGAATTTTGTTGCCACAAGAAGTCTTTTTGCCGAACTCTGCGACCCGTTTGTTTGGAAACCAAACAGCGTCAGCTTCTGCTGTCGTTTATCCCTGGGCAAGTTGGGGTTTCGCCGTAGGAGGAGGAGAGCGCGCCAGTATTGAAGCAGAGGAAAATCAATATATTGAACAGAGCAAGGAGTCAATTCAGAACAAGGAGCAACAAGTAAAGCTTTTTGTGCTTTTGCTTGCAGGAGTGCTCGTGCTGGGTTTTGTGATCTTTATTCGTGAACTCAGGCGATTCTTTCAGTATGGAAAAGATAAAAGACTGGCTAAATTGGCAGGAATTTGGCAGCCGCCAAGCAATTTAGAGCCTGCGGCGGTAAGCCAACTTCTTTCAGCAACAGAGCAGCTTTTGCCTCAAGTATTTACGGCTACTATACTTTCTTTAGTACAATTGCGCTTGTTTAAATTTACTCGTAGCGACAAAAAAGAAGGTTTGCTGTTCAAAGAATATAAATATTTCCTTGAAAGAATCCCGAGACAAAAGGTTGAGGGAGTTGACCAAATCACAGAAAAGCAACAAGGTCTCAGTTTATTTGCAGGTCAGAAGCTCATTTATCAATTCCTTATGCAAGAGGTGGGCGAGGAATATTTAGAATTTTATAACGAAGAAAAGAAAGAGTGGGAATTAGCAAGACAGTTGACTCAAGCAGAAAAAACAGCGCGACAATCTTGGCGTCAGCGTCTTGCTCTAGAAAATATTAGCCACTACACCAACAAATATCCAACAATAAGTTTTCAATTTTTCCAAAACTTACAGAAAGAAGTTTTTCAAGAGAACCTGAATGCCGCCTATTTCGATCGAGAAGCTCATCAATACAAAAAAAGTAATTCTGCGTGGTTATTACTTATTCCGAGTGTCCTGAGTTTTCTCTTGTTTATGAAAGGTTTTCAACTCAGTGAAGATCTTCCATCAGATTCAGCACAAAATTGGTTAACACTTGCTTTGGCCGCCGCCTTCTTGTTTAGCGGTTTTTTCTTTGTGTTGAGTTTCCTCCTTGGAATTTTGCAAGCTTATGGTGAAAAAAGGACTAATAAAGGTTGGAAGGAAGCTAGCGCCTGGTTGGCCTTCAAAAAACACATGAAAGATTACAAAAAGACCCAAGAATATCCCATCGATTCGATTGTGCTTTGGGAACAGTATTTAGTGTATGGAACTGCTTTTGGGGTTTCCGTTAAAGCCCTATCCGCTCTACCAGTAAAATTTAGTGATGCGGATACTCGAGCTTTAGGGAGTTACTGGGCAATTCGCGGTGTTCAAGGTGGAACTGCCGCCTTCGACTTAAGTAGTTTTCAAGGGTCTTTTCAAACATTGAACCAAGCAATGACTCGAGTTTCTTCTTCAACCAGTGGCAGTTTTGGAGCTCGGGGTGCTGGTGGAAGTGGAGGATTCTCTGGTGGTGGCGGAGGCGGTGGCGGAGGTGGTGGTGGCGGTGCTGGTTAGAACTGACGTTTACTTTTTTGTTTTAGACAGGTAAAATAGCAGAGTCATATGATGAACATGAACTTTTCAACCACAACGACTACCACCAGCATCTAGCGGGGTGAGGTTTTTGTGTTTGAAATCAGTCACCCCGCCACCGCGGGGATTTTTTGTTTTTGAGAGGGAAAAGAAAAGGAAAAGCAAAAAAGCCAAACATTTCGTTACAATATATAAAGGAAAAGGAACTATGTCAGAAAACGTTAAGAGCGTCCAGCCAAAAAAGGACGCTAACAAAGAAGAAAAAGCAGCTTATCTCTGGGCCTTGCGGCACAGTAGCGAACATGTGCTCACCATGGCCATGGAGCAAATTTATGGAAAAGACGAGCAAGGTCAGCCCTACATCGTCAAAGCGATGGGGCCTGCAACCAATGATGGTTTTTATTTTGACTTTGATCTCAGTCCAGCCGCCGTGGCGAAAGGACTGAAAATCACCGAGAGTGATTTTCCCAAAATCGAAAAAAAGATGCGTCAGCTGATCGATTTAAGTTTGCTGATGGAACGAGTTGAGTTGCCCATTGGTGTAGCAAAACAGGTTTTTGCCCACAATCCCTATAAACAAGAGTTTCTTGCCGAAATTGAGGCACTCGGTCACGTCAGCGTCCACGAAGAAGCGCCCGATCCAAACGAGAAAATTGCTTTTAAAAAACAATATCTCAGCAAGGATGAAGCAAGCGTTTCGCTGTATCTTACTGGGAACAAAGATCAAGTCGAAGCCGACAAAAAACTTCTAGCGGGACTCCCTCTCTTGGCAACAGTTGAAAGTGCGGAAGTAAGACTGCAATGCTTTGTTGATCTCTGTAAAGGACCACATATCGAAAAAATTTCTGAAATTAAAGCTTTCAAACTTCTCAGTGTGGCAGGTGCTTATTGGCGGGGTAATGAGAAAAACAAAATGTTGACCAGAATTTATGGCACCGCCTTTGCGGATAAGGCAGATCTAGAGCAGTTCCTCGAGCGTCGAAAAATGGCCGAAGAGCGTAACCATCGGAAAATTGGTCAAGAAATGGAACTTTTTGCGATTATCCCAGAGATTGGACAAGGTTTACCCGTTTGGCTCCCAAATGGTTTCGCTATGCGGCGAGCTTTAGAGGACTACATGGTCCATTTGGAAAGACGTTTCGGGTATGTCCACATCATCACTCCTCATTTAAATAAAAAAGAACTTTTTGAAACATCAGGCCATTTGGGTTTTTATGCAGACAGTATGTACCCACCAATTGTTTATGAGGAAAAAGAAGATTCGGGTGCAAAATCTGCTCAGAAATCGGCCGAAGAAAAGCCGAGCAAAACAGAAATCTATTATCCAAAACCGATGAACTGTCCAGCTGGCATCATGGTCTATAAGCTAAAACAGCATAGCTACCGAGAGTTGCCACTCAAAATTGGTGAGTTTGGTACCGTTTACCGCCGAGAGAAATCAGGTGAACTGCATGGTTTGCAGCGGGTTCGCGGTTTCACCCAAAATGATGCCCATATTTTCTGTACGCCAGAACAAGTGAAAAAGCAATTCCGCGAAGTAATGGAAATGCTCAAAATCTTTTATAAAGATGTTGGTTTTGATCAATATCGTTTCCGACTTTCACTCTCTGATCCAGATAAAGCGAAATTCCAAGGTTGTGGCAGTCGAGCCGATTGGGAGAGAACCGAAAATACCATGCGGGAGATTCTTCAAGAGGCTGGAGTTGAGTACGAGGAAGCCAAAGGAGAAGCAGCTTTTTATGGTCCCAAATTAGATATTCAAGCAGTCAATGTTTTTGGTAAAGAAGATAGTATTTCAACGATTCAAGTTGATTTCAACTTGCCAGAGCGCTTTGGCATGTTTTATATCGATGAAAATGGGGAGAAACAGCGGCCCTTTATGATTCACCGGGCGCTCATTGGTTCTTTCGAGCGTTTCTTTGCCTTTTTGATCGAACATCACGGTGGCGATTTTCCAGTCTGGTTTGCTCCTGTCCAAGTGCGAATTTTACCGATTGCTGAACGACACTTGGCATACGCTAGAGAAATCAAAATGCAACTGCTCGACAAAAACATTCGCGTTGAACTTGACGAAAGGCCTGAACGACTGCCAGCCAAGATCCGCGACGCCGAAGTGGCGCGGGTGCCAATTATGTTAGTAATTGGTGATCAGGAAATTTCCGAAGGCAAAGTTGGTCTGCGTGTTCGTGCTAAAGCCCGCGAACGGGTTCAGGGATGGATCGATCAAGGTAAAAAATTGGAAATGAAAGCCAGTGGTGACCTCGGTCTCCAGGAATTGAGTTTGCTTGATGAGTTGGTGAAGATCTAAAAAAGTGGTGAATGGAAAGTGATTTGTGAGAGCCCCAGGCTGCTAGCCTGGGGCTTTGTTTTTCACCAAACATTCGATGGGTGACAGAAAAAA
>CAZWOQ010000005.1:0-15446 GCA_964635585.1 uncultured Pseudomonadales bacterium
ACCATTAGCGACAGCATCAGCAGGATAATCTGCGGGTGGATCAATCGCAGTGTTATTATTCGTTGTATCAATGAAGCGATCAATTGCCTCTTGAATAAAGCTCTTTGACTTCGGTTTAAAACAAACATAGGTAGAAGAACCCACCGTTCCAGCATTATAGACATACAAGCTATTGTAATTAGGATCAGAAACCTTCTGAACATAGGCCTGCTTAAGCTCTTGAGAACCAGAGTCGTTGGTACAACCAGTAACACCAGTTGTTTCACTTAGACGCGCCAGAATTGGACATTGAGTATTCGTTCCAGTGAGCGCATCATCAACTGCAACAAAATCCATATTTGCTGCTGTATCCGTCGCCCCCGCTTGCCAAGGATAATAGCCTTTCATGGCGTAATAGCGATCAATCGCACTCAACAACTGCTCTGCGTCTGAACGGGTGCCAGTATCTCGTCCACGGTTAATCTGTTCAATTGGGTCAATCGCCGCTAAAACTGCCACCGCCAAAATTCCCAAAATGGAAATGACGATCAACAACTCGATCATGGTAAAAGCTGCTTGCTTTCTGGCTTTTTGCAAAAGAGAGTGCCATTTCATAAATATCCTTTTACTTTCTTTAGTCCTCATTTTTCAAAGAAAAATCAGTAACTGCTCCATCCTAACTCAGTTTTCAGCCGCATTTCAAGTACTAATTTCCTTGTTCTTGAGAACCTAAAATTGGCTCGTCAAACTGTAAATTGGCATAATAATAGCGATCACGATAAAACCTACCCCAATACCTAAAAGAATCATGATCATTGGTTCAATTGCTGTGGTTAAGTTCTTGATAGCGTATTCACTTTCTTTCTCAAAATATTCGGAGACTTTGGTCAAAATTTCATCAAGTTTGCCCGTTTCTTCACCCACCTTTACCATCTGTGTAAGGATAGTCGGAAAATCCTCATAAACACTCATCGCCGAAGAAAGCGAAGTCCCGCGTTCAACTTGTTTTGTCGCATCCTTCAGTTCTTCACGAAACACTGCACTATCAATGGCCGCGGAGACAATATCCAAAGCTTCCAAAAGTGATACGCCTGCTCCCAAAAGCAAAGAGAGAGTTCGAGTAAAATCAGTCAAAACAATCTTTCGCCGCAGCACTCCATAAATGGGCACACTCAGCAAAAAACGATCAAAAGTTCTTTCACCCAAGGGCGTTTTTTGCCAACTACGAAAAACAAAACCGCCCAAAACAAATACTAAAAGAATTCCCCACCAAGCCCTAACAAAAAAATCTGAAACTGACATCAGCACTTTGGTTGCCCCAGGCAATTCAGCGCCAAAATCGCTATACATGGAAGTCAATTGGGGAACCACGGCTACCATCATCACAATCACTACGGCAATCATTGCCAAAATAATGATTGCTGGATAGATCATTGCTCCCTTCGTCTTCGCTTTGAAATCTTTTTCCTTTTCCATGGTGATCGCCAAACGATCCAAAACTTTGTCTAAAACACCACCAACTTCGCCAGCTCGAACAAGCTGCACATAAATTCGAGAAAAGTTTTCTCGCTGCTTATCTAAGGCTTCAGAAAAACTCAAACCACCCTCGACATCTTTTAAAAGATTGCCCACCATCCGCGCCGTCTCTGGCTTACTTTGTTCTTCCAAAATTGACAAAGCCGTCGCTAAAGGCAGACCGGCATTAATCATCGTTGCCAATTGTCTTGTGAAATTTACCAATTCATCAAATTTCACCTTGTTTCCCATTCCGGGGATCAGTGAATTTCCTTCCTGGCCAAGTGCTTGTACCGTGATGACAAAAAGTTCTCGAGCTAAAAGAGTAGAGACTGCCTGTTGACGAGAAACCGCTTCAACTTTTCCCTTGATGTTTTCTCCCTTTTTGTTTTTGGCAGTGTACTTAAAGATTGGCATAAAAAAATTTATGAAGCGGTCTCATCTAATAACCGCATCATCTCATTTGGTCGGAAGGCTCGCGCCAACGCCGTTTCTTTGCTAATGACTTTTTGGTGATACATGTCAAGCAAACTGTTTTCGAGTAATACCATCCCAGCACTCGCAGAAGTTTGCATCACACCGTCAATTTGGAATACTTTCTTTTCGCGAATTAAGTTCGCCACTGCTTGCGTATTCACCAAAAGCTCTACCGCGGCCACCCGGCCACCATTGATCTTTGGCACTAAACGCTGCGAGACAATCGCTTGCAGTACTGAGGAAAGTTGCTGACGAACCTGATCTTGCTGGTATGAGGGAAATACGTCAATAATTCGGTCAATTGTTTGGGCTGAAGTATTTGTATGAAGTGTAGCAAAAACCAAATGCCCAGTTTCCGCCAGAGTGAGCGTCAGCGCAATTGTTTCAAAATCTCGCATTTCGCCTACCAAAACCACATCTGGGTCAGAGCGCAAAGCTGAACGCAGGGCCGTCTGCCAACCTTTTGTATCTTTTCCCACTTCTCGTTGAGAAATAATACTGCGCGCAGGCTTGTAAACAAACTCAACCGGGTCTTCAATGGTGAGAATGTGGCAACTTTCGTTCTGGTTAATTTCCTCAATAATTGCTGCCATCGAAGTCGATTTTCCTTCACCGGTTGGACCTGTGAAAAGCACTAAACCTTGATTGTAATTACGGAAAGTGTGAAATGATCCGGGCAAACCAAGCTCATCAATACTTTTAATCTGGTTGGGAATCAAACGAAAAGCACCCGCAATCTCTCCCATGTGATAATACACACAAATACGGAAACGCGCTTTATCCTCATATTGGTAGGCTAAATCAATTTCTTTTTTCGTTCGCAATACTTCCTGCTGCTCTGGCGTAAGGACCGAGAGAATCAAAGCTTCGGCTTGTTCCTTGGTTAAAGGTTGAGGCCCAGCAGGAAAACTCAAAATTCCGTTAATTCTGACTGATAGTGGTGAACCCACAATCAAGTGAATATCTGAACCTTCGTTATCCATCAAAAACTGCATCACTTCTTGAATTCTCATGACGTTTCCTCCGTTGGGGGTAATTCCGTTACTTCCGTTTCTGCTTGCTGGACCTCAGCAACCCGCAAAACTTCTTCTATTGTCGTAACTCCATTCAACGCTTTCAAATAGCCATCTTGTTTCATCAAAAGCATTCCTTGCTTAATCGCCATTTCTTCAATTTCGGCAGAAGAAGAGCGCTTTAAAATAAGATTGGAAATTTCTGGTGAAATCGGCATTACTTCAAAAATACCAATTCGGCCCTTGTAGTCTGGCTCAGTACTCGGTCGCTCTGCTTTTGCTCGGAAAAGCGTCACATCTTGTGGATTCTTTTTGTGCTCACGGCACCAATCTTCAAAATGCTTGCCTAAAACTTTTTGAATATCCTCTAAAACTTTCGGTTCTGGTTTATATTCTTCGACATAGGCCGGGTTAATTTTACGCACCACCCGCTGACCCATCGTTAGCAGCATTGATGAAGCCAACAAAAAGGGCTCTGCCTTCATATCCATCAAACGGGGCAAAGCGCCCGCCGCACTATTCGTATGCAAAGTTGAAAAGACCAAGTGGCCTGTTAAAGACGCCTGAATAGCAAGATCAGCCGTTTCATTATCTCGAATTTCACCCACCATAATAATGTTCGGATCTTGCCGTAAGAAAGAGCGCAACCCAGAGGCAAAGGTCAAACCAGCTTTGACATTTACCTGGACCTGATTCACCCCGGGAATCTGGTACTCAACTGGATCCTCCAAAGTCATAATATTGACCCCCGTATTGTTGACCATGTGCAAAATAGAGTAGAGGGTTGTAGTTTTTCCTGAACCCGTTGGTCCAGTAATGAGAATAATTCCGTGCGGCACCTTAATTGTGCTTTCAACATGACGCAAAGCAATGCCATCCAAGCCCAGATCTTCCAAAGAAGGCACATTAATATTTTTCTCTAGTAAACGCATTACAATCTTTTCACCATGAACAGTCGGTAGAGTTGAAACACGTAAATCAATTTCTTTCCCCTGAGAAACATAATTAAAACGGCCATCCTGCGGTAAACGCTTCTCATCAATTTTCAGATTTGACATGATCTTAATTCGCGAAACAATCGCTTCGTGGACACTTTTTGGCAGAATCAATTTTTCCACCAAAATGCCGTCGATTCGATAGCGCACGCGCACACGACCAATTTGTGGCTCAATATGAATATCCGAAGCACGAGATTTGATTGCATAATCCAGAATATTTTCGACAATACGATTAATTGGTGCATCGCGTAAAATTTGGCCAGAAGTGTTAAGTTCAACTCCCTCTTGCTTCCGAGTTTGATACTGCGTTGTGGTCTTCAAAGCTTCCGTCACTTCTGAAGAAAGGCTCTGAGAATAGCGTTCCGAAATGGCTCGATCAAGCTGTTCTGGATCAGCATAAAAAGCCTGAATGTCGTGCCCCGTCTTTTGTTTCAAGAATTCTGTTGCTGACAAATCCAAAGGATCTGCCATGGCCATTTTGACCGCATTGGCGTCACGATCCAAAGCAAAAGGCAACGCTTTGTAGCGCTTAGCAATCACCTCATCAATCAAATTCAAAGCTTCTGGATCAGTTCCTACAGTAGTCAAATCAATATACTCAACATGGTTGTAAGCAGCTTTTGCTTGAGCAATTTCTGCAGAATTCGCTAATTTTCTCTCTAATAGCAAAACTTCTAAACTTTTCCCGCTCTCTAGGCTCTCATCAAAAAGCACCGCCAATTGATCAGCAGCTAATTTTCCCTGTTGAATCAATATATCTACAAAACTATGAGTGGAAGGCAGATTCCTCGTATTTGCTTTCAGCAAAGAATCAGTCGAAGAACTTGCAGGAACAGCCGTAGGGGCAACAACTGAAGACGAATCGCTAGAAAGAGGAGATTTCACTTCCCCAGAATCATCAGAAGGCTGCTCCATAGCGGCATCACTACTGGAAGACGTCATTTCTGGTTCTGCTTCTTTGATTGCGGTAATCTTTTCTTGAAAATTCTCTGTTGGGACTGCTGATTCCGGAGCAGCAGTTGGTACGGATTCGCTCGCCTCTGTTTCCGTTGGAGCTGCTTCTGCCACTTCTGATTGAAGATCAGGAACTTCCGCCGTTTCAGGGGACTGTTGACCCATTACAGGCGTCGCAGCTTGACCAGAAATATCAGCAATACTCATTCCCAGGGGAGTTACTTGATTTGCAGCCGCGCTGGGCGGGGAAGCGGGGAAAGGCGATGAAGTAAAATCCAAAGACCCAGCTGGTGCGAGTGGAGAAGCAGTAGCTGGATTTTGAGAAAGAGGATTCTGAGAGAGAGGAGTCTGGGAAAAAGAAACTGGCGACACAGGCGGCACTGCCGCTGGACCAGGAGCCTGACTCTTTGCTAAATCATCTGGTGAAAGCGCCGCCACCAATTTCGAAACATTTGCTAAATTTTCTTCGGCATTCGTTGCCGCTACCGCTGGTGAACTCTGAAAAGAAGTCACCGCATCCGTAGAATCGGCAGAAGAACCAGCAACAGACGCTTGTGGATCATTTTGGGCAGTTAACATAGAACAATACTCCTTTATAATGCCATAAAATGTCAAACTTTTACACCAGCGAAATTTTGCTGCTCGGTCAGGAAGAACTTTCAAATTTTTCCAATGATCCAGAACAACAATCAGCCTGGATACAACAAGCAAGTAAGAATTATCTCGAAAATTTTTATAAACAAAAAAAACTCACTCAAAACCCTGAACTCCACTTCTACAATCAAGAATTTGCTCGTTTCAAAATTGAAGACTCTCGACGTCTCTTGGCAGAAACTGCCTACCAAAGCAGTTTTACCGGAGAAACACTGCGTGTTTTCGTCCTTTTTCATCTCGATAGCGCGAGCAGCGAAGCCCAAAACGCCTTACTCAAAGTCCTTGAAGAACCGCCACAAAACACTTTTATCTTGCTTCCTTTGCTTTCTTTACAAAACATACTCCCAACTATCCAATCGCGCTGCCGAATTCAGCAGCGTACATTTGATTTTTCTCCTCCAGAACCAGACGGAGAAAAAATAACTTCTCATTTTCCAGAAACCCGAGCAGAAGCACTCCGAATGAGCCAAAACCTGAAAGACAAAGAGCAAATCCGCCAATACTGTCATGCTTGCCTGGAAAAGTTGCCAGCCACGGAAATCCAAAAACGCGCTGCTCTGGCTGGCTGCCTAGAAGACTTAGAAAACAATTTTCAGGCACAACTCGCTCTCGAACATTGTTTTTTTGCCTGCCTCAGGCAATGAGCCGCCAAATTTACCGTAAGCATGATGATTTTTCTCCGGTGACTCTCAAATAAGCTCACTAGCGCTTGAAAATCGGCTTTTTTCAGCTCCAAACCACGAAAATAGCTCTTTTATTTGCCAGGGAAATGTGGTAAAACAGTATCTCTTATGGCAAGTCAAGCAGATTTACAAAACTATCAAGCATCGCAAATTAAGGTCCTCGAAGGCCTCGAACCAGTTCGCAAACGACCTGGTATGTATATCGGTTCCACCGATGGCAAAGGTTTACACCACCTTGTCAAAGAAATTCTCGATAATGCTGTCGATGAGGCCATCGCTGGATTTGGCAAAACCATCCAACTTTATCGCAATCCCTTGAGCGATTACCAGAGAAAACTTTTTGAAAGTCACCCTCGAAATAAAGGTCTTAAGGCTACTCCCGAGGAGATTGGCCAACAGGTGATTACCGTGGTGGATAATGGCCGGGGTATTCCAACCGAGATGCACAGTTCTGGAGTTTCGGCTCTAGAAATTGTTATGACTAAACTCCACGCCGGAGGAAAATTTGAGGAAACTGCCTATAAAGCTTCTGGTGGTCTTCACGGTGTCGGTGCCTCAGCCGTTAACGCCTTGTCCAGTTTGATGCAAATTGCCGTCAAACGAAGTGGCAAATATTACTACCAATACCACTCTCGAGGTATTCCTGCGGCAGCAGTCAAAGAAATCAGCGAAGCTGAACTCATCGAGCTCTTTCCCAAGCAATCAAGCACCTTTATTACCTATGATAGTGGCACTTTGGTTCAATTTGCGGTTGATGCCAGCCTTTTTTCGACAACAGAATTTAGCCACAAGCAAATGATTCAAATCGTCAAAGATCGTGCCTACTTGATGGCAGGCATTTATTTTCAACTCTTTGATGAACTTGAAGATATTGAACAACACTATTACTTCGAAGGCGGTATTCGCTCTTTGGTTGAACACCTCAACATGTCGAAAAAAGTTCTCCATGACGTCTTCTATTTCAACCAAGATTGGCAGGATCCCGATACCAAGAAAAATATTGGGATTGAGTTGGCCATGCAATATAACGACACCTACAACGAACGGGTCGAAAGTTACGTCAACGTTATCAACACTCCTGATGGAGGCACTCATGTCCAAGGTTTCCGTTTAGCTCTTGGTCGAGTCATCCGTGATTACGCTGAAAAGAATGGTCTCATCAAAGAAAAGGAAAACTTTGTTGCTGATGACCTCAAAGAAGGGTTGACGGCAGTTGTTTTTGTAAAAATGCCAGCCAACGATCTGCAATTTGAGTCTCAGACAAAAGCAAAACTCAATAATGCCGAAGCCCAAACTGGTGTCTACCAAGCTTTCAAGGACAACTTCACTACCTATCTCGAAGAAAATCCCAAGGTTGGTCGCGTAATCATTGAGAAAATCATGATCTCCGCCCGCGCTCGCATGGCTGCTCGCGCGGCCAAAGACGCCGTCATTCGCAAAGGACTCCTCGAAGGCGTATCCTTACCAGGCAAGCTGGCTGACTGCCAATCTCGAGATGCCAGTGAATGTGAAATTTACATGGTTGAGGGTGATAGTGCAGGCGGCAGTGCCAAACAAGGCCGCGATCGACGTTTCCAAGCAATTTTCCCACTCCGCGGAAAAATTTTAAACACCGAGCGGGCTCGTTTAGATCGGATTGTTGACTCTGAAGAACTCAAGAATCTGGTTGTCGCGCTCGGCTGCGGCATCGGTGAGAGTTTTGACATCAATAAATTACGATATCACCGAATTATTTTGATGAACGATGCAGATGTCGATGGCGAACACATCACTACTTTAGGCTTGACCTTTTTCTTCCGTCATCTGCCTGAATTGGTAAAAAGCGGCTATCTCTACGTCGCTATGCCACCACTGTATAAAGTGAGTTTTGGCAAGGACGAAGAGTATGTCTATTCTGACGAAGAAAAAGATAAACTCGTCGCTGAAATCAACAGCAAGAATCCTAGCGGCAAAATCGGCGTGCAGCGCTACAAAGGTCTTGGTGAAATGAACCCAGAACAACTTTGGGCGACAACCATGGACCCCAAATCTCGAATGTTAAAGAAAATTAGCATCGAAGACGCACAAAAGGCGGACGACACCTTTTCAGTCCTGATGGGCGATGATGTTGCCCCGCGTAAGAAATTTATTCAAAGTCGTGCACACTTAGCAGAATTGGATATTTAAATCCAAGGAAAGGGCAGAATGACACAATACGTCATTGGACACTTGAAACCTGATACCGATTCCGTGGTTGCTGCCATGGCGTTGGCTTACTTATACCAAAATAATCCTCAATTTGGCTACGACCATGCAGTGGCAGCCATCACTGAGACCATCAATGGCGAAACCGAATACTTACTCAACAAATTTGGCGTCAGCGCTCCAGCCATTCTCTCTGCAACTGACCTACAAGCCGATGATCGCGTTATCTTGGTCGATCATAACGAAGCTGACCAGCGCTTGACTGGTCTTCAGGAAGAACAAATTGTCGAAATCATTGATCACCACAAAGCCAATTTCAATTTTAGCCAACCGATCTTTTTGACTTTTAAAGTTTGGGGCTCTTCCAACAGCATTGTTTATTACCTGATGAAAAAACATGGCGTTATCCCTGAACCAAAACTGGCAGCATTGATGCTTGCGGCTATTCTTTCCGATACGGTTGGTTTCAAATCCCCAACCTGCACTCCGCAAGACGAGAAGTTTGCCAAAGAATTGGCTCGCATTGCCGGAATCAATGACTTGGCAGCTTTCACTTTGGAAATCTTTAAGGCAAAATCGGACGTGAGCAAACTCAGTCCTGAACAAATCGTCAAAAACGACTACAAGGTTTTTGACTTTGCTGGTAAAAAAGTTCTGATTGACCAATTAGAAACTGTCGAACAAGCCGATATCCTCAGTCAGAAAAAGACCGAGCTCCTCAGTGCCATGGAAAGTGTCAAAAGCGAAATGGCTCTTGATCTTATCTTTGTTGTAATTACTGATATTCTGCAGGTGAACAGTAAACTTCTCATCCTCTCTGATGACGAAGCAGCTGTAGCAAGCAAAGCTTTTGGTGGCAAGATCTCAGAGCAAGTCTTGGACATTGGTCCACGCTTATCACGGAAAAAAGAGATTGCCCCACCAATCGAGCAAGCTCTGACCGTTTCATGAGCTTGAAGGAAGTAAAGAAAAATTAGCAGTCTATAAACAACTCTGCTAATACAAGGGTAATATTATTTTGATTGATACATCAATACTTTAATCACTGACAAAATCAAAACATTAATTAAGGAATCGAAAAGTAAAGCAATATGTCAAAAGATAAAAAAGACGAACAAGAAATTCACGTCAGTGTTGAAGACGTTGATGAAAGGGTTACACAAGCAGAGCAGAGCAGCACTCCCTCAACCGATGTAGCCGAAGAAATTCTTTCAACCGAAGAAGAACTGCGCAACCCTGCAGATACAAGCGCTGATTCTGACGATGAAATCAGTAAAAAAATTAACACCATTGAAGAAAGTCCCTTTGGCAAGCTCCGACATACTTCCATCATTCACGAAATGGAGAAGTCCTACCTCGATTATGCAATGAGTGTGATTGTTTCACGGGCTCTGCCAGACGTTCGGGATGGTTTAAAACCTGTCCACCGCCGCATTTTGTACTCCATGTTTAAGTCCGGCATTCACTACAACACTCCCTACAAGAAATCTGCCCGTATTGTCGGTGACGTTCTAGGTCGCTATCACCCACATGGTGACAGTGCCGTTTATCTTGCTTTGGTACGTTTAGCCCAAGACTTTAGCATGCGCTATCCTTTGGTTGATGGGCAGGGGAACTTTGGTTCTGTGGACGGAGATAGCCCAGCTGCTATGCGTTACACCGAAGCTCGTAGTGCCAAAATTGCCCAAGAGCTGATGGCCGACATTAACAAAGACACGGTTGATTTCATTGATAACTTTGATGGTTCGCTCAAAGAACCTGTTGTTTTGCCAACCAAATTACCAAATTTCCTTTTGATGGGTTCCGAGGGTATTGCCGTTGGTATGGCTACCAAAATTCCGCCACATAACCTTACAGAGGTTTGCAACGCAATCAAAGCCATGATTGATAAAGGCAAATCGCCGACCGAAAAAGTTATGGAAGTGCCAGAAGAAAAATTCACTTCGAATTCTCCTTGGATCAGTGACATTTTGGCCACAGATGCCAAAGCACTGGCCGGCAAATTTGAAAGTGAAATGAGCCATGAGGAACTGATGGAGTACATTCAAGGACCAGATTTTCCCACCGCCGGCATTATCTATGACAAAAAGGCCATTATTGAAGCCTATCGAACGGGCCGCGGTCGAATCATTGTTCGCGGAAAAGCCGCCATTGAAGAAAACAAAAAAGGCCAACTGCAAATCGTCATCACCGAAATTCCTTATCAGGTGAATAAAGCCCGGCTGTTAATGAAAATTGCTGATTTGGTCAAAGACAAGAAAATTCTTGGAATTAGAAATTTGCGAGATGATTCTGACCGAAAGGGTATGCAAATTACGGTGGAACTGAAAAAAGATGCTCAACCCAAGCTGGTGCTGAACAAACTTTTCAAATATACCGAACTCCAAAGTAGTTTCCCTCTCAACATGGTGGCACTTAATAGTGACGGCACACCTCAGCTGATGAACCTCAAACAGGTTTTGCGGGAATTCATTTTGCATCGTCAGCTCGTAGTCGTCCGCCGAAGTCAATTTGAACTCAAGGAAGCTCGCGATCGCGCTCATATTTTGGAAGGCTTGCTTATTGCCTTGAATAACCTTGATGAAGTTATTGCTACCATTCGCAGTTCGAAGGATACCCAAACTGCTCATGATGCTTTGATGAGCAAATTTGGCCTTTCTGATCTCCAGGCAACCGCAATCTTGGAAATGCAACTCAAACGTTTAGCGGCACTGGAACGACAAAAAATTGAAGATGAGTACAAAGCTATTCAGGAAATGATTGACCAACTTATTCGCATGCTCAGTCATCCAGATAAAATTCTGCATAAAATTGGTCAAGAAGTTCAAGAAATGATTGACCTCTACGGCGATACTCGAAAAACAAAGGTCGTTAAAGGCAAAGTAGGAGAATTCAGTGAGGAAGATTTGGTGGCAGAAGAAGCTATCGTGATCACCCTCACGGAGAGCGGCTATATTAAGCGTTTAAGCCCAACGGCTTTCCGTTCTCAATCTCGAGGCGGCAAAGGCAGTAAGGGCCTCAACATGAAAGCAGAGGACGTACTCAAATCCATTGTCACCTGCAATAGCCATGACACGCTCTACCTCTTTACCAGTCAAGGCCGAGTCTTCAAGCTCCGCGCTTTCGAAATTCCTGATGCCAGTCGGCAAGCGAAAGGCACAGCTATTGTCAACTTGCTGAACCTGAAAGCCGAAGAGAAAGTCTTGTCTCTGCTCGTGGTCGATGAAGAAGCCGACAGTGACAAATTCATCACCTTGGCCACCAAACAGGGTCTTGTGAAAAAGAGCGCCTTGAAACTCTTTGATAATATTCGTCAAAGCGGAATTGTTGCAATTGTTCTCAATAAAGATGATGAACTCGTCTGGGGTAAGGTAAGTACCGGTAAAGACAATATTTTACTGGTTACCCATGATGGAAAATGCATTCGCTTCAGCGAAGAAGAAGTCAAAGCTTCCCAACGCGACACCAAAGGCGTCAAAGGCATTACTTTGAAAAGCGCTGATTACGTTGTCGGTGTCGAAGTTTTTGCTGACCAAAAAGAAGTTCTCGAAAAGAATAGTCTTCTCTTGATTACCGAAAATGGTTTAGGCAAACGGACTACGCTTGATCAGTACCCGATGCAAAAACGCTCCGGTTTGGGCGTAAAGGTCTCAGAAATTACCAAAAAAACCGGCAAAGTCGCCTCGGCAAAAATGGTCAGTGACCTCAATAAAGAAGTGGTCATCAGTACCAAAAGTGGGAAAGCTATTAAAATGCCCATCGACAAGCATTCCATCCCTGTCCTCACTCGACCAACGCAAGGCGTCATCTTGATGAAGATGGAAAGTGGAGATAGTGTGGCCGCTGTTGCTTTGACCATGGAAGGTGATGAAATTCCTGATATCACAACTGAAGACTAATGAAGACTAAAGCACGAAAATTGTCTTGATTCGGCATGGCGGAAAAGAAGCCTGGTCAGGAGATCCTGGCCTCAGCAACTGAGAAAAGACACAAAGCTATTCTTGTCAGTGTCTGGCCATTACTTAGCAGCTTCTCAGCCAATGAAGCGCCCAAAAAAGCCGTCAATTTTTTCGCCAACAACTTATCCGCTTATTAGAAAAAAACAAGGAAACAGCAGCTTCAGTAGAGCAACAAGCATTTTTTCTGGTCACTCACAGTCCAAAATATTCATCAATTACTCAGTGAATTTACTGCAGATTTACTACCCCAAAAACGTCCCCATTGCGCTCAAATTCCTGAAGCCAGCTATGGGCACTGCCGACTTTAACGCTACAAACTTCCATCATGGAGTCTGTTAAATTCATCTTGCAGTTGTTGAAAAAAATAACGTTTGATTTTCACCGCGTCTGTCACTGATGGAAAAAGAACCTTGGCTGTTTCAAGCAATTGAGCAATTATCTCTTCACGGCACTGCAAACCCTTATATAGGGGAACCTCTTCAAGAACCTCTTGTAAATATTGATTATAGAAGTCGTAAGAAGCCTCAACTTCTTGAGCTTGTGACGGAAGAGACTCAGGTAACATGCAACAATTTCTTGGACAGGAAAAAGAAAAGTGGACCGGAGGGGAGTCGGACCCCTGACCTCTTGTATGCCATACAAGCGCTCTAGCCAACTGAGCTACCGGCCCTCTTTACTAACAGGGGAGATTTTAACACAAGAGTAAAATTTTTGCATGAATCAGATTTCTTGAAAAGAAGCTGAATGACTTCCATAGCTTTTAAGATGCTAATTAATAATTTGATATCTTTTTACTTATTTATGTGAAAACTACAGCTTTGAATGGTTTTTATCGTAGATTTTTTTAAGTTGTGGCTGAGTTACATGTGTATAAATTTGCGTTGTAGCAATGTTTTTATGACCAAGCATTTCTTGAACATCACGTAAACCTGCTCCATTAATGAGTAAATCGGTTGCAAAACTGTGTCGAATACCATGTGGACTTAATTTCACTGTTAAATGCGCTCTTTTGGCATAGTAATCAACCAAACGTTGAACACTGCGACTCGTCAAACGCATCTCCTCGCCATCCAATTTCGGATCGACCTTCTTTCCCGCAATATGAACAAAGACCGGAGACCACTCGTCTTCTCGAGTATTCAGGTAGCGAGTAAGCCAGGCGGCGGCCCGCTCACTAAGGAAAACTACACGGGGCCGCCGCCCTTTTCCAATCACTCCAAACTCTCTTCGAGTCAGGTCAATTTGATCTCGATTCAGTCCAACCAATTCACTCACCCGCAGCCCAGTAGAGAAGAGGACTTCCAAAATTGCCTTGTCCCGCAAACCCGCTTTACTGGAAAGCTGAGGTTGCGCCAAGAGGCGCTCCATCTCCTCGACATTAACAAATTGCATGTGTGTCGACTCCGCTTTTGGTAATTCTACTTTTTCCGGATGGAGCACAGGTTGATCATTTTTGATTAACCATTTCAACCAAGATCGTAATGCAATCACATGATAACTTTGCGTTTTTTTTGAGAGTGTCTGACCATTTTGGTCAACAAGTCTCGCCAAAAAAACTCGATAGCTCCGTAAAATATCCATATCTAATTCTTTAAGATCACTGTACCCTGCTTGTTGAAACCAATCATTAAAGCGCCGCAAATAATGGCCATAGTTACGCAAAGTCAGTTGACTCAAATTTTTTTCCACTTCCAAAGATTCGAGAAAGTCGAGTAAAGCTTTATCTGGTTGCGTGGAAAGTTTTTTTTCTGTCTTGGCAGGCGACATGACTTTACTCTACAATAATTATCAACAAAAGGGTAGGGCTCCTTCTCTTGATGTCTTCTTGAGGAAAATCTCGAGTTGGAGAAATCAAGAGAGGAAGCAAAACCACGAGCGTCTTTTTGGAAAAAACCGATTTTCGACCGATAGGTGGGTTGTTTTTTTTTAAAGCATTTTCACTACTAGCCTGGAGTTCTTGAGAAGGAAATTACTATCAGCCATTGGCAAAGGGGAGTAGAGCCTGCTAATTTCCACTACCAGATCTATAGATTGATGTATCAGTGCATTAATACCCTATTTACTCAAGTTTATCCTTCCTTACCTCGATAAGTAATTCACAAAAAAGGCCGACTGTCCTCCTAAATTCTATCAAAAACCAAAGACATAAAGCCGATCGCTGGCTAAGCATCCTGCAAACCACCCGGTAGCAAAATCTTGAGAAAATTTCTAACACCTATACACCCAAATCTAACCACCTATAGTTTATACGATTTTTTTCTGGTCAACTAAGATGGAATCCAGAAGAAAGATATTCGAAAACAACTCTCTATAACAATTACGCATTGACACTTTGATGAAGCATTTCGATTCACACTGTAAAACATAACAATCTCTCAGTTTTATACTTGCAAAAAGTCAAAAAGAAAAATAAAACACCCTAAGAACTGGGACCCCAGTTTCAACAGATTTTCGCAACGATAGATTATTCAGCTTTTAGAAAAAAAGCCGTTTTTGGGGCAATACAGAGCCTTATTTTTCTTGATGTATCAATCTAAATATTCTTAACGAAAAAACCGCTTTTTGCTCTCTTTTTACCACAGAATAGCTTTCTTTTCTCCAAAAGTCTCTCTTATTCCAGGCAGTCACCAGGCTAAAAACTCAAAAAATCGGGGAGACTTGAGGAAAAACTAGCCAGAATATCAAGACCAGAAAAAGGCAATTATTTTAGATGCCGGCAGAACCAGGGGAACTAGCCTAATTACAACGAAAGAACAGAATAAAAAAGAAATGGGAGCAAAACAAAAAATAACATTTATAAAATAGCATCAGCGAGTGTCTGCCTGCTATTTTTAGTCTATGTCGCAAAAGTTATATTGTGCGACATAAAATGAAATCAAGAACTTTGCCACAATAGCTCCTCCCCGTAAGGGGAGGAGCTGTAAGACACAGTGCAGAAATAGTTTTTTTTCGATGCAAATTATCATAGTCACGCTCTCTTTTTCCTTAGGCCTCAACCAGATTTGATAACTCGCCACTTTGACCCCTCCC
>CAZWOQ010000006.1:0-11910 GCA_964635585.1 uncultured Pseudomonadales bacterium
CCACACCTTTTTAAGGCTCGCTTGATCAAGCAACTCAAACTTAATTATTATGTGGAGGATAATTTAGATTTAGCACGATATTTATCGCAACACTGTCCCCAAACAGAAATTTGGTGGTTAAGCAATTGGGTGGATGGCCAAAAAAGTTATCCAAAGAGCTTTCGCTCTTTTTCAGAAGTAATTCATGACCTTGAGATTTTGCTGAAGCAGAAGGAAACTCATGCTGAGTAGTGACTTTTTGTTTATTCTTCCAGCATACCTACTTCTAGCATTTCTCCAGTTAACCGCTTTGCCTTACCTTATTTTTCTCAGTAAAAAATTCCCGAGTATTGGTGATGGGTTTTGGGCTTTCGGGCGCTTCTGGGTATTATTGATTTTGGCTTTTTTGGTTTGGACTTTAGCGTTCCTAAAAATTCCTGTAAATCAGCCACTTCCTATTTTTTTACTTTTGCTGGTTTTTGCGGCAGGAGCTTTTTTTCTTTGGCAAAAAGGAGGCAAGCAGTACTGGCAATCTTACTTGAAGCCAAGGCGCCGAGTAATTCTTTTTGAGGAATTGATTTTCTTTTTGTGTTTTCTCTTTTTAACTTGGACTCGGGCCTTTCAACCAGATATTTTAGGTTTGGAAAAATTTATGGATGCGGGTTTTGTCCAGGCCTATCTAAAATCGGCCACCCTTCCTGCGACTGACATGTGGTTAGCTGGTGAAGGAATCAATTATTATACTTTTGGGCAGTTTACGGCATCGGTACTTTTACAAATTTGGCATATCGATTTGCGTTATGGTTATAACCTGCTTCTGGCAGCTTGGTTGGCCTTTTTTTCTGTTGGTCTTTTTTCTTTGGCCTACAATTGGCGGCTTTCTTTGCCACTGCAAAAAAAGAAAGGCAGTTTTTTGGCGCGAGAACATGAGAATTCAGCGATTCTAGCGGGTTTTTTTGCGGTTTTATTGGTAAGTTTTGGGGGCAACGGTCATCTGTGGTGGTATTTGTGGAATCATCAAAGTTTAACGGATTATTGGTATCCAGATGCCACACGCTTTATTGAGCGGACAATCCATGAGTTCCCGACCTACAGTTTTATCGTTTCAGATCTTCATGCCCATGTCCTTAATTTACCAGTGGTTTTGAGTTTATTGTTACTGCTTTTTCTTTTTTACCAACAGTTCCACAGTTTTCTCAAGCAAAAACGACAAAATTTTTGGCGGAGTAGAATCTTTTTCCTCAGTGGAGTTATTGGCTTGGCTTTTGCCATTTCTGTTATGTCGAACACTTGGGATGTTTTGTCTTATGGCCTTTTGCTGATTGGCATAGGTTTTTTGACGCTTTGGCAGAATCGTCAGGCCTTTCGTCCATTATTTTTTGCGGCGATTATTGTTGTGGCGGTGATGCTGCTCGGGAGTCTTCCTTGGTATCTTCATTTTGAGTCAATTGCAGGGGCAGTGGCTTTTGCGCAAGAAAGAAGTCCATTTTGGCAGTTACTCGTACTTTGGGGAATCCATTTTACAATTGCTCTTTTTCTGCTCATTTTCCTGTTTTTTGCCAAACAAAAAAAATGGTTGCGAGATCGAAGTTCTTTCCCCTTTTTTATCCTTGTTTTTGTTTTAATTACTTTTTTGATCGCTTTTCCAGAATTTGCTTATTTTAAAGATATTTATACAACTTACCCTCGAGCAAATACGATGTTCAAGATGCTTTTTCAAGCATTTATTCTCATGGGATTACTCGTGAGCATTTTTCTAAGTGTAGTTCTGAGTTTCTTTCCGCAATTTTCTCTTTTTTCTTCGCAACGCGCTTTGACAGCGAGCAACTCCCTCTTGGAAAATTTTAAAAAACAATGGTTCTTTTACTTGAAACGTTATCTTCTTCTCTATTTACCAGTTTTTATTTTTTTGGTGGGATCAGTTCTTTATGGGTATCAGGGGTATAGAAGTTATTATGGAAATTGGCGAAATTTCCAAGGGATTGATGGTCTGGCTTGGTTACGTCGGAAATATCCTGATGATTATGCATTAGTTATGTATTTGAAAGAAAATGAGAGTCAACAAGTGCCGATCGTTGAAGCTGTTGGCGACAGCTATACGGAATTTGATAGAGTTTCTGCCTTTACGGGAATGCCAACAATTGTTGGGTGGCGAGTTCATGAGTGGCTGTGGCGAGGAAGTTGGAATGTCCCGACCTCTCGTGGAGCTGAAGTGGATGAAATTTACCGACATCCAAACTCCCAAAAAGCGAGTCAGATTTTGCAAAAATACCAAATTAAATACATTGTTGTTGGTGACAAAGAACGCGAGGCCTATCCAGAAATGGATTTACAAGCTCTTTTAAGTCTAGGAACAACCACAGTACGTTCTGGAAAAAGCTATCTTATCCAGCTTTACTAAGTACTATTGGGGTCAATTTTTTCCCACAAGAGATTAGCGAAGTTCAAAGGTCACCATGACGGTTTTTTCGAGTTGGCTGCTGCCGCTTTCAACACTCGGAACCGCAATTGTTGAATCCATCATGACTGATTTTCCCATTGCCGCTTCATACATTGGCATCACTGAGTTAGAACTTTCTTCGTAAAGGTTCAGAATGCCTTTGATGTGTTGGCCATTGGCTGCTGCAATACTCTCAGCCTTTTTACGAGCATTTCCTACTGCTTCAGCAAAAAGCGTATCTTCGTCAGCTCGACTATCATCAACTTGATAGTTTGGTCCACTGATTGAATTAACGGTTGAGTTATTAAGAATATTTAGAACTTGAGAAACTTGGTCGAGTTGGCGAACGGTAAAAGTGATTTGGTTTTCTGCGTGCCAATCCCCTTTTTCAACTTCGTAACGGCCATCCGTTCGGTAGCCTTCGTCTTCTTGGTAAACATTAATACTGGTGGTTTTGATATCAGCCTCGTCAATGCCCAGAGCTTTTATTTGTTCGATAACACTGTTCATCTGTTCGGTGACCTTACTCATAGCGCCCTCTTTGCTGCTTTCAATGGCATCGATACCGGTATTAATGACGGCAATTTGATTATTTACTTGGCCTTGGGCAGTGCCCATGACCGTAATCGTCGGGGTTGTTTTCATTTCGTAGGAACCCCAAGATGGACTGAGTGGGCTCAAGCTGAGGACTCCCAGCAGCACGAGAATGCAGCCGAAAACCAAAAGGATATTGGTGGTGGAGGTGGGAAGTTTTTGCATGCAGCCATTGTAGCGGATTCTGGAGACAACAGCAAATTGAAGCACTATTTTTCGAGAAGCTTAGCGTATTTGGCATTAATCCAAGCAGCCTGGTCGTGGAATTGAATCTGGTACCACTTCTCTTGTTCAGCAGGATTTTGAGTGGAATCGACCTTTTCGCTGACATAGGGATAGAAATAATTGACCTTTGCATAGCCAATTTCTTGAGCGCTGCTTGTTGCCGCATCGCGAACTTTGAGAACTTCCTGAGTCCCGACGAAGTAATCAGTATGGAGAATTTGAACTTTTGGGCCGACGATGAGACTACTTTCCGTTGCTTCACTTACTCCTTGGTTAACTCTTTGTTGAATTAAGGCAGATTCACTGGCAGGGGTATTTTCCGTTAAAGCTTCGCTGCTTTTTGCTAAAGAGACACTGACCAAGGTTTTATAGCCAGGAATGAGTTGGATACTGTGTTCTTGTGCATCATATGAAGGTAAGGTAATTGCAAAATGGTGGTCGCCAGGGTCAAGAGTTTTTTCTAAAGGAGAAAATTCATTTTCGGCATCATCCAGTGAGATAAAAGCATTTTCTGGTATGGTTTCAAAAGCAATCACCGAAACTTTTTTTTGTTCTTCTGACAGCGGACTCAATTCAAAGAGAGTGCTGGAGCTTTGTTGGGGAGTTTGACCTGGATTATAAACAAGAACAGTGAGCGTTCCCTCAGTTAAAGTAATTGGTGTACTAAAAGAGGCAAGCTCTTTATCGCTGGGCTGGATTTTCAAAATATAAGTTCCTGCTTGCAGGTCATTTTGGGTTGTAGGAGCTTGGTCAAGATATTGATCATTCAGAAAGACGGCTGCATCTCCAGAGCTATACTCGACTTTCAGGCCTGCTCGGGTCTTTTTCCCCAGAGGATCAACTGTCAAGAAAACAGCCATGGCAAAAACCAAAGGAAGAATTAGCCAAAATTTTTTACTCATGCTGTCTCTCAGTATAGCAGCTTCTTGAGAACTGGCGAAGCTTTAAGGTTTTTTTTGTTCAGCAGTAGTTTTTTGAGGGCCAACTCAAGAACTTCCTTGACGTCACTCACGGGGTGAAAATGGATTTGCTTCCGGACTGAAGCAGGAATCTTTGGTAAATCTCGTGCATTTTCTTTGGGAATAATGATTTCTTTACTGCCTGCTCGAGCGGCCGCAATACTCTTTTCTTTCAACCCACCAATTCGTAAAACACGACCCCTGAGTGTTACTTCACCAGTCATGGCTACTTCGCGACGAACCGCTCGCTTTGTGAATGCGGACACGATCGCCGTAGTAATGGTGACACCAGCCGAAGGACCATCCTTCGGGACAGCTCCCTCAGGAACATGAATATGAACGTCAGTTTGACTAATGAGTTGATTACTAATGCCAAGTTCTTCGGCATGAGAACGGACATAGGTCAAAGCGGCTTGTGCCGACTCTTTCATAACATCCCCAAGTTTGCCCGTCAAACGAATTCCGCCTTTTCCTGGTGCTAAGGCCACTTCAACAAATAGAACGTCTCCACCAACAGATGTCCAGGCCAAACCGGTTGCTAAACCGACCTGATCTGCCTGTTCAGTTAAGGTCTCATCAAAAACGGCTGGCCCAAGAAAAGAGACGAGTTTTTTTTGAGTTACGATGATCTGTGAGCGCTTTTTTTCCAACATTTCTCGAGCAGCTTTCCGCATAACTTTGTTGATCTGTCTTTCCAGATCACGGACGCCGGCTTCCAAGGTGTAATGACTGATAATATTTTTCAGTACTCGATCACTCATTTTGACCGCTTGAGGATCAAGAGCAGTATTTGCCTGTGTTTTCTGGAGCAAATAACGTTTCGCAATTTGGAATTTTTCATCTTGGGTATAGCCAGAATACGGAATAATTTCTAAGCGGTCACGAAGGGGACCGGGAATATTTTCCAAATTATTGGCGGTGGCAATAAAAAGCACTTGAGACAAATCAAAAGGAAGATCCAGATAATGGTCTTCAAAGTTGCGATTTTGCTCGGGATCAAGCACCTCCAGCAAAGCGGCACTTGGGTCACCATGAAAATCATTTCCCAATTTATCAACTTCGTCCAAAATGAAAACTGGATTCAGGGTCCCAGCATTTTGCAACGCTTTAATAATTCGACCAGGCATGGCACCAACATAGGTGCGGCGGTGGCCACGAATTTCGGCTTCGTCACGAATGCCGCCCAAGGAAACTTTGGTGAATTTTCGATTTAGGGCTCGAGCAATGCTACGGCCAATACTCGTCTTCCCTACTCCAGGAGGACCGACAAAACACAATATGGTTGGAAGTTGTTGTGCTGTTTGAGCAAGATTCTTTTTGGTGTTTTTTTGTTGTTGCTGGCGAAGTTGCAGAACAGCCATGTATTCCAAGACACGATCTTTGACATCCTCAAGACCATAATGATCATGATCGAGAACTTGAGCAGCTTTTTGAATATCAATTTCTTGAGCATCATATTTTCCCCAAGGCAATTCAAAAACCAGATCAAGCCAACTGCGTAAATAGTTACTTTCTGGATTGGCAGAAGACATCTGTTGGAGACGTTTGATTTCTTTTTGAATGCGCTCCTTCAATTCTTTGGGAAGCTTAAGTTTACGGAGTTTCTGCTGATATTCATCCAGCACTTCAACTTCGTCATCCAGTTCGCCCAATTCTTTTTGGATCACGTGTAGCCGTTCCCGGAGGATGGATTCACGCATGTTTTTGTCAAAAGTCTCTTGCGTTTTGCTGGCGACATCTTTTTCAATCTCCAGAACCTTGACTTCCTTTGAAAGATGAAAAATTACTTTTTTGAGGCGCTGTTTGACATCAATAATTTCAAGAATTTCTTGTTTTTCTGCCGTAGAAAGATTGAGTGTGCTGGCAATCTGATCGGTCATCTCGCCCTCATCAACGCCACTGAGCAATTTAATAAAATTAAGGAATTCGACTTGCTTTCCCATTTGCACCGTACGACGGAAAAGCTTCTGCAGCTGATTGCTCAGGGCGGTGAGTTCTTCGTCTCTTTCCAGAATACTGTAAATTTTTTCAACTTCGGCCAAGAGAAAAGGTTTGCTTTGCGTAAATCTTTCCACTCGAACGCGACCAACTCCTCGGACCAGGGCGCTAATGTTGTCATTGTTGCGCAAAGTTTTTTCGACGATAGCTAATGTTCCTACTCGATAAAGATCCGCAGGACCAGGATTTTCTGTCGCTTCATTCTTTTGACTCAGCAAGACGACATATTGTTGGTCCTGACGACTGTGGCGAATGGCGGCTACAGAGAGTTGTCGGCCGAAAGTCAAAACCGATTCTGTTTGGGGAAAAAGTACACCTTCACGAATCGGAATTACTGGTAAATTGAGTTGATTTACCGGTAAATTACTTTTTTGTTCAGTCAATTTTGAAGAAACAGCAGTGGGCTTTTTTGCTGGAGCCTTTCGCTTCTGATCCTTGTCTTGACCAGTAGTGGTTTTTTTGTTTTTTGCAGTTGCTTCTGCATCTGAATCATTAAAATGGAACATCTTTTCTCCTCTATTAAAATCAGTTTACCAAAAGAGAGCTTTTCTCAAGAAATTGCCCTCGTGCTCGGATTATAACGTACTTTTTTGAAAATGTCTTGAGCAAATTAGCAATCAATCTAGTCGAGTGCTAAAAAATGGGAGGGTGGATAGGTCGGATCAAAAGAATGCGGGGTTGTCCATCACCGTAGTAATTATCCAAGTATTTTTTAATAAAAAAACCAGATTTCAAGTAAGTAATAATTGCAGGGCTATTACTGGGATGGGTAACAAGGGCAATCTCTTTTTTACTTTGGAGATTTATCAGAAATTCAAGAAGTTTTTTCCCGTAGCCCCTTCCCCGGAATTCTTGGTTCACAATGAGTTGCTTCACTTCAACCTCATGAGCTTTTACCATAAAAGCGATGATGCCAACAATTTTCTGATCAGAATAACCGGCGAAAATTTGACAATCTTTTAAATACTCTTTCGTGTCTTGGACACTGCGAGCAGGATAATCAAAATCTCGGTTAAAGGCAGCAATATCCATTTTAAAAAGTTCTTGAGCATGGGTAGCTAATTCAATTTTTTCTATTTGCATCGTAGAAAATTATACATCTTCTGCTGGCAGCAAGGCAGTTTTGTGCTAAAATACTGCCGTTGCCTGAATGGGTGTGTAGCTCAGATGGTTAGAGCGCAGTCCTGATAAGACTGAGGTCCTAGGTTCGATTCCTAGCACACCCACTTCACTTCTTTGGCAATTTTGACAAAAAATCAAAACATCCCAATCTCCCTACACCCAAAAATCAGCGCATGCGCATACTTATTCTTACCTCATCGCCGTTTGCCCATCCTGAAAGTCAGCCAAGCTACCGACAAGAGTCTACCTATGCGCTGTATGACGCTTTTCAAAAAGCCGGTCATCAAGTCACCCTTGCTCGTTACCAAGACCTAGAAGTGCGTTTACAGGAGCGCGTTGAACTGTTGCTCGCGGGAGAGCCAGTCAAAGAGTTTTCGGCAATTCTTCTTCGAACGGTGGTAGAAGTAGAAGCGAAGCGCAATGATTCTCAATTGGCGGCACTTTTAGCTGCTTATGCCAAACAAGAACATATTCTCACACTCAATGCTCAGCATTTTTTCAACTTTCCTCATGAGTTTACTAAGCTTTTCCAGATGCAGTTTCTTGTGGATCATCAATTTGCTATTCCAACAACCTATTACAGCTTGCAAAGTACTTCTCAACAAAGTTGGCCAACTCCCTTAGTAGAAAAACCCTTGATGGGCAGTCACGGAAATGGCGTAGTGCTCTGCGAAAAATTTGCGGCAACAACAGATGCAAAAAAAATGTATCAAGAAATCTTACCAAACCGCCAGGATCTACGGATACTTGTTCTTGGTGGGCACTGTTTGGGGGCAATGCGCCGTCGAGCAAAAGCAGGCAATTTCGTAAGTAATTATTCAGCGGGTGGTCAAGTTGAGCCATTTGCCCTCAACCCTGAACTACGAAAATTGGCGCTGCGGATAAGTCGCTGTTTTCATTTTGATTTTTGCGGTATTGACTTGATGGAGGACGCTGAGGGCCGCTGGCGCGTTCTCGAAGTGAACCGCTCGCCTGGTTTTGTTGGATTTATGCAGGCGACCGGCATTGACGTGCCAGCGGCCCTGATGAACTACATTCAAAAACAGCAGAAAAAAGAACTCTCAGTTCAATAAAAGTTCATCTTCAAGATAGCTTAGCTTTTAACAGTCATGGCAATTTTTTTGCCATTCCAATCAACATCCACTTGCTGAGCATTTTTGACTGTTCCTTCAAGAATTTGCATGGCAAGTTCGTCAAGAACTTCTTCTTGAAGCAAGCGTCGGAGTGGCCGAGCCCCAAAAATCGGATCGTAGCCAGCTTCGGCAAAGTGTTTGATGGCTTTTTCTGTGAAGTGAAGAGAAATTTCCCGATCTGCCAAGCGTTTTTCTAATCTCTTTAATTGAATTTGGACGATGTCTTTGATCTCAGCTTCAGTGAGACTTTGGAAAATAATGACGTCGTCAAGGCGATTCAAAAATTCTGGTTTAAATTGTGTTCGTAACAAACCGCGAATGGCTTTTTCTTGTTCTGCGCGATCGTTGCGGGTTTCAATAATCACTTGGCTGCCAAGATTGGAAGTCATGATGATAATGGTATTTTTGAAGTTTACCGTTCGGCCTTTACTGTCAGTGAGTCGACCATCATCGAGGACTTGCAGGAGGATGTTGAAGACGTCAGGATGCGCCTTCTCAATTTCGTCAAACAGAACGACGGTGTAGGGGTGTTGGCGAACGGCTTCGGTGAGTTGACCACCTTCTTCGTAGCCGACGTAGCCGGGTGGCGAGCCGATAAGGCGAGCCACTGCATGCTTCTCCATATATTCACTCATGTCGATGCGCGTAATGGCACGTTCGTCATTAAAAAGCTGTTCGGCGAGGGCTTTGGCTAATTCCGTTTTGCCAACGCCCGTGGGTCCCAAGAACATGAAAGAAGCAATTGGTCGATTTTCTTCACCAATGCCTGCTTTATTGCGCCGGACTGCATTGGCAACGGCTTTGACGGCCTCTTCTTGGCCAACAACGCGTTTAGCCAGTTCATCTTCGAGATGAATCAGCCGCTCTTGTTCACTGCCCAACATTTTGCTCACCGGAATATTGGTCCATTTGGCAACCACTTTCGCAATGTCTTCTTCAGTGACTTCTTCTTTGAGAATTTGTTGGTTGCTTTGGATCTGAGCAAGCTTTTTCTGAGCTTCCTTAATTTTTTTCTCTAACTCAGGAATCTCTCCATAATTAATGGCTGCCGTACGCTGCAAATCGTAGTTGCGCTCGGCGGCTTTCGCCTCCTCGCGCAATTCATCAAGCTTTTTATTGCTTTCTTTGATGGTTTCCAGTACCTCTTTTTCATTTTTCCAATGCAGCTCTAAGCCTTTGAATTCCTCGCGTAGTTCCGCCAAATTTTTATCAATTTCTGTCAATCGCTTCTGACTGGCCTCATCTTTTTCTTTTTTCAGTGATTCCTTTTCAATTTCCAGCTGGCGAATTTTGCGTTCAAGTTGATCAATTGCGACAGGTTTACTGTCAATTTCAATGCGCAATGCACTCGCCGCCTCATCCATTAAATCAATAGCTTTATCCGGCAAGAAACGATCGGTGATGTAGCGATCTGATAATTTCACGGCGGCCACGACAGCATTATCTCGGATTCGCACACCATGGTGTGCTTCATATTTCCCTTTGATGCCACGCAAAATGGAAATAGCGTCTTCCACAGAGGGCTCTTCGACCATGACTGGTTGGAAGCGGCGCTCCAGCGCCGCGTCTTTTTCAATATATTTTCGATATTCTTTCAAGGTAGTGGCGCCGATGGTGCGCAAGGTACCACGGGCTAAAGCAGGTTTTAGCAAATTTCCTGCGTCGGTGGAACCTTCTTGGGCGCCGGCGCCTACAATGGTATGGAGCTCGTCGATAAAGAGAATAATTTGTCCGTCGGCTTTTTCAATTTCTTTGATGACGGCTTTCAGGCGATCTTCGAATTCACCTCGATATTTCGCGCCAGCAATAAGGGCACCCATATCAAGGCCAAGAATTTGCTTCCCTTTCAAAGCTTCAGGAACGTCATTATCAATAATTTTTTTGGCGAGGCCCTCCACGATGGCGGTCTTGCCGGTACCGGGTTCGCCGACCAAAACTGGATTGTTTTTCGTTCGCCGAGACAGAATTTGGGTGATGCGGCGGATTTCTTCATCTCGACCAATCACGGGATCAATTTTGCCAGCTCGGGCAAGGTCAGTAAAATTTTGACAGTATTTTTCAAGGGCTTGGTATTTTTCTTCTGGATCTGGATTATCCACATGTTGTTGGCCTCGAACTTGGGGCAAAGCCTCGGCAACGGTTTTTTTCTCCAGACCAACCAGTTCGGCCACTTCTTTTTGGTCCAAAAGGGCCAGAAAGAGGTGTTCGGTGCTGATGTAATCATCGCGAAGCTTGGCGGCCTCAGTTTCTGCTTGGTTCAGCACTTTTGTCAATGCCGAAGAGGCGTAGGCTTGGGTTTCCGCGCTTGTTGTGGGAAGTTCTTTCAGTTTATTGCGAGTGGCTTCTGCCAGGCTTTGCGGATCTTTTTCCAGTTTTTTGAGTAAATTCGGTACAATGCCGCCCTCTTGGTCAATTAAGGCAAGCAAAAGGTGCCAAGTTTCCAATTGTGAGTTCTTGAGTTTTCCGGCCAGCTGCATCGCATCTTGGATAGCTTGGGCAGCTTTGGTGGTGTATCGATCAAAATTCATAGGTTTCCTCCTTTTGGGCATTTCAGGAGTGCCCCAAAAAATATGCAATAAAAAAATTTTAGCACAAAAATTGAAATTAGCAATCAATGAAAGAGACTGCTAATTTCCTTGGCCAGCAATTAGGATTGATATAGCAAGATATATTTTGATGTCTTTAAATATAAAAATACAAGTGGCGATTTCTCAATTTAAAAAATCTTCAAGTCAAGATAGTTTATTTAAATGATTCGTTGAAGACTCGATTGGCAAGGCAACTGAGTTGAGGAAGTGTGTTTTTGCTGAGGATTTGTTATTATTATCTGATATGGTAAACGAAGAAGATCTGAGTTCTCATTTCTCTCCTCTGTTTGATAGAGAAGCTACACTGATGGATTTGCAGCGGCAAGAATATCAGAACGCTGCGGCAAAGTATCGGCTTCTTCTTTCCAAACAGTCGGAATCGTTGCTTCTCCCAGAAATAAGTGATCAGCCGAATTTTGAGGAAAAAATTCCTGAGGAGTGGTTTCAGCAAATAAATAATTTTGTAAATAAACTTCTCGCGCAGGTTCCTAAGAGCTGTTTTGAAATATCGGAAAACATTCCTATAAACAGGTTAAAAATAAAAGCTCTCATTGGTGCGGCGTACAATAAGCTCTCGGAAACTGAGAAGTCTCCAGAATATATGATCCGCTTATTGTCTGTTCTGAGCATTAAGACTTTAGTGGTAAGTTTGGAAAATAATACCAATGCCATCCTAGAGAAGTATTTTTTATCTAGGCAAACACGAGAAGATTTACAGGCGCTTTTAATTGAATTACTGAAAGAAACGATGCCAGTACATGCGTATGATGAAGGCATCCTACAAGAGAAGTTATCTCGCTACCAAGAATATTGTCGAGTTCTTTTTCCGAAGGTTAATGAGAAGAGACAACATTTGCAATCAGAAATAAAGA
>CAZWOQ010000007.1:0-11783 GCA_964635585.1 uncultured Pseudomonadales bacterium
CAGGACAGTAGCCTTTGGAGCTATTAATCTAGGTTCGAATCCTGGTCGGGCATCCAATACTTTCTCTCTGAGCAACTTCTCTCCCACTTCATCTCTCCTTCTTCGCCAACACTAGCCAATGCTCTTCATGAGCGCTGTGGTTCATCATTTCCTCAACAATCACAAAACCTGCTGCAGACAGCAGCTCACGATTCGTCTTGGGTCCAAATTGGCTTGACCAGATTCGCTGGCCATAGAAATCATGCCAACCTTCGAAATCCTTTTCGCCAAAACTGAGCAAAGCCATGCCAATAATCGGCAAAAAACTCGCCAATATTTTTAAAAACTCCGCGTGCCGCTGCCGTGGCAAATGGAAGAGAGTATACAAACAAACCACAGCATCAACCGAAAATTCCGCCGGCTGCAAAGTCGCCACATCGCGCAAGAAAAAAGCTCCTCGCGGACAATTTTTTCGCGCCAATTGAATCTGCGTTTCAGAAAAATCCAAACCCGTCACCAAAAATCCTTTGCGGAGTAAAGTTTCCGCCACAGGAACACCCGAACCACAACCAAGATCCAAAACGCTGGCTTGTTTGGGCAGCGCCTCAATAAAAAATCGAAGCAGGCGCTGCCCATGCAGATTCCCCCGATCACGATTATACAAAGCCGCCACCTGGTTATAGACTCGGCGGATTTCATTGCGCAGTTCAGCCCCAGTTTCTTTCGCTTCAACTTGGCCCACTTTATTCGTAATTTGTTTGCTTACATCAAGCTTAATTTCACTATTTTTCTTCATTTCAACCGCAATGATAACACGCTTTGCAAATTTCTCTCAGCGCCCTTTTGTTGTACTATAACTGTTGTGCCAAAATTGTTTCGCTCTCTCAGCATCCCTTGGCAAAAGCTCCTCTTGGGGCTAGCGTATTGCGCGATCTTTGCCTTTGCCGCCTGGCTACGTTTTCAACATCTCAATTGGGATGAAGGGCACTTCTTTCATCCCGATGAGCGCAATATTGCTGCAGCTGTCTCACGCCTTGATGTGCCTCAGCAAATCAATCCAGAATTCTATGCCTATAATGGCTTTCCGCTGTATCTCATCGATATAAGCAGTCAATTGGTCGCTTGGCTGAGTAAAAAACCCAGTTGGGAAACTGATTGGAACAAGATTAATCAAATCTCCCGAGCCTATTCAGCAGCCTTTTCCTTGCTTTCCGTTTTCTTAGTAAGTCTGCTCGCGAGAAGACTTTTCAAAGCAAAAACCGCTTTATTGCTGACTTTTCTCGCAGCGACCACCGTCGGTTTGATTCAATATGCTCACTACGGAGTCACTGAAAGTTTGTTGGTTTTTGAAATTCTTTGCTTGAGCCTTCTTTCCTGGCGCTACTACAGATATAAAAAATTCCGCGATTTGTGGCTTATGGCCTTTGTCTGTGGCATTGGTTTAGGAACCAAAACCTCAGCAATAACCTTTTTGCTTTTCCCAGCACTGAGCGTTTTTTTGCGTTTCGGCTTCCAGTGGAAAACCCTGCTCTCTGGTTTACCCGTTCTTTTGATCAGTGGCCTAACTTTTTTCTTCGTTTCACCAAACACCATCCTCTTCTGGCCAAAATTTCTGGAATCAATGCACTATGAGGGGGGAGTAGTTGACGGCAGCATCCCAGTGCCATATACCATGCAATTTATTGACACAACCCCGTATCTCTTCCAACTGAAAAACCTCCTTTGGCAAAGCTCACCACTTTTTCTGGGCTTTGCTTTCTTTGGTTTGCTTTTGTTTTGCCGACACCCGAAAAAATGGCTAGCGCTCTGGCCGCTGCTTTTTTACAGCTTTGCCTATTTCGGCTATGTTGGCTCCTGGTACACCAAATTTATTCGCTATATGCTACCAATTTTCCCCGCAGTCATTCTTTTGCTTGGCCTGAGTCTAGAATGGTTCTTAAAAAGATCTTGGGGCAAATGGTTGGTGACGCTATTACTTCTCAGTCAACTTTTTTGGGCACTAGCCTACAGTCAAATTTTTCTCAATCGTTCAAGCCGCTTGGTCGCTACGGATTGGATTTACCAAAATATTCCGAGTGGCAGTCGCTTGCTTACCGAGCATTGGGATGATGGCCTTCCGAGCGAAAGTCGGGCGAGCGCAAGTTATCAACAAATTCAGCTTAAGCTCTATGATGCTGACACTCCCAGTAAAATGAGCACCCTTGCCAAAAGTTTAGCCCAAGGTGATTACTTAATTATTTCCAGCCGCCGTCTCACCGGTTCTCTGACGAGAAATCCTGACTATCCCTACAGCAAACATTACTACGAACTCTTATTTGCTGGCAAACTCGGCTATCAAAAAGTCCAACAGATTACTGCCTACCCACAGTTGCTCGGAGTAGTGATCAATGATGATGCCAGTGAAGAAACTTTTCAAGTTTATGACCATCCCGTTATTCAAATTTTTGCCAACACCAAAAAATTGTCTGCCGAACAACTGCAAAGTCTGCTGCTCAATCTTGAGAGCTACTAGAATTTGTTATCTTTATCTTAACCATATCAAAATGTATCAATATATATCTTGATACATCAATCATAAAATATAAAGCCAAAAATTAGCAGAGTTACTCAATGACTGCTAAAAATCTTTTTCTTCCAACAGCTGCTTGCACAATAATTTCCAGAGCTTTGCAGGCAAGCGCTTGAATGCTATACTGGCTGTCCTTGAGATTGTTGAAAACATTTTGTTATGAAAAAAGAGTATTTTTTGTTATTGTTGGTAGCGGGCTTTTTGGCTGTGGTTGTTTTTTTGAGCCTCCAACAAACCCAACAGAAACAACAGACTCCTCAGCAACAACAAAATCTTCAAGTCTTGCCAAGTAAGAGTCAAAAAAAAGAGAATGAGGAAAAAACTATGCCCGCAACTCTATCCGCTAACAAAACACTCAACGCCCCAGAATTAAGCATTGACCAAAACAAGAACTACCAAGTTAGCCTTCATACAACTCAAGGGGATATTGTGATTGAATTAGACGTGCAACATACGCCCATTGCCGCCAACAACTTCGTCTATTTGGCCGAACAACACTTTTATGACCAAACAATTTTTCATCGCGTCATCAAAGGTTTCATGATCCAGGGTGGTGACCCACGTGGTGACGGCACTGGTGGCCCAGGATATCGTTTTGCCAATGAAAGCTTCCCGGGCGAATACGTCCGCGGTGCTGTAGCGATGGCTAATGCCGGTCCTGATACCAATGGCAGTCAATTTTTCATCATGCAGCAAGATTATCCCTTGCCAAAAGATTATGTCATTTTTGGCCAAGTGATCAGCGGTATGGAAGTTGTTGACCAAATTGCTAACGCGGCCGTAACGAATAGCTTTAGTGGCGAACTCTCGAAACCGGTTTCGCCGGTTGTGGTAGAATCAGTCTCAGTAGCCGTTAATTAGCCTACCCAAAACACCGATGACCAAAACATCCGAGGTAGTTCAGCCTGTGTTGATGGCTGAAAATGAAAAGGATATTTTAATCTTCCAAGCCGGAACAGTTCTTTGGTTGGAAATTGGCCGACAAAAATGGAAAGCCGAAACAAGGTTTTCTGCAAAAAAAGTGAAAACTTCCCGAAAAATTGCTGGACTCGCTGTCTATGAACTCACAAGCGAGCTCATAGTAACTAACAACAACCGACAAATCAAACTTCCCATTGGAACTCGCTTTGCTGCCTATGCTTCACAGATTATAAGAAGCTCGCCAGCGCGGCGTTAAGATTCACTTGTTTGGGGAACTGCTCTAAGAGAGTTTTTTCTTTGAGCCAAGCAATTTCTTGATGATAAGCTGGTCGATTATTCTGGTAATAAACACCCACTTGGAAATGACTTTCGTCGAGAGCCCTAAGCAAAGCTTGACCTCGGTCCGTGGCAGAATAATCTGCTGGCAGCGCCTGAATATTTTGCTGATACCATTCATAACTGTGCTCAACATTGAAGGTTGGACAGGGTTGAAGAATATCTACCACCGAAAACCCAGGATGTTGCAAAGCCGTTTGAACAATACTTTTCATTTCCTGCAAGTTTCCTGCATAGGCTCGGGCCACCAAACCAGCATCGGCAGTAATTGCTAAAGCCAGAGGATTAATCGCTTCTTCGATGACTCCAGCCGGTGTTGATTTTGTTTTCGTACCTTGGGCCGTTGTTGGGGCGGCTTGGCCAGTGGTCAAACTGTAGCGCTGATTATCATGAATAAGGACTGTTAAATCATGGTTGGCTCGACAAGCCGCCACAAAGTGATTTAAGCCCTCACCGTAGATATCGCCGTCACCGCCAATCATAATTACGTGTAAACGGTGATTTGCCATCTTGATGCCGGCGGCATTAGCAATTCCCCGACCGTGGAGGCCGTGGAGACCGTAACCGCGCAGAAAATCCGCCATGTTGCCACTACAACCGATTCCAAAAACGAAAACTACGTCTTCCAAATTCCAACCCAGATCAACAATTGACTGTTTAATCACGGTCAAAATACTAAAATTGCCACAACCTGGACACCAGGTTGGTCCAATCGGGGAACGAAGTTCATCAAGCGTTGTTGCCATATTCCATTACCTTATATTGTTCATTGATGTTTTGGCCTGAAAGCCAAGCGAGGATATCTTCGACATAAAAAGGTCGGCCATCATAGCGAAGCAAGGCTTGCTTGACAGGCACAGCTTCGCGACGAAGAAGCTCTGCCAATTGACCAGTCACATTGCCTTCAACAGTCCAAAGTGTGGCAGATTTCCCAGCTAAAATCTTGCTGATGCTTGCCAGAGGAAGAGGGAAGACACAAGGAAGTTCGATCAAAGCAATTTTTTGGGCTGGTTGTTGCGCTAAAACCCCTTGCAAAACCCCAACTGTTGAACCAAAAGCAAAGAAAATTTTCTCTGGATCTTCCGCGCCAAAATAACGAGCTTCAGGCAATTCTGCCACAAGTTCTGGCAATTTCCTGAAACGCTTATCGGCAGCGGCTTTGGTTTGCTTGGCATCTTCCGTTGCAAAACCAAAAGTGTCATGTTCATAGGAGTTCGTGAGCTGCCAACCATTTTTCTGACCAGGGATACTTCGTGGCGAAATGCCATTATCGGTATTTGCATAGCGGCGATAATTTTCGTCAAGTTGAACTTCGCCTAATTGCCCTTCGGCAATCATTGATTGCCGGCTATTCAGTACCGCTGGCTCTGGATGCGGCATACTTTGTTGGCTTTCCAACATTTGCTTGTCCGAAAGAATAAAAACGGGAATCTGGTATTTTTCTGCCAACTCAAAAGCCCGCTTAGTCAATACATAGTGCTCTTCTACAGAGCTTGGTGTCAGAATTACTCGCAAAAAGTCTCCATGACCAGCTCCGAGAACAAAATTGAGATCCCCCTGAGAAGTCCAAGTTGGCAAACCCGTAGCCGGTCCTTGGCGAGTTGCCTCTAAAATAACCAAAGGAATCTCCGCCACACCTGCAAAAGACAAGGCTTCAACCATCAAAGCAAAACCGCCACCACTGCTGCCCGTCATCGCTCGCACTCCCGCAAAGGAAGCACCGAGCGCTTGATTGATCGCGGCAATTTCATCTTCGGTATGCTTAACAACAAGCGGGTAATTTGCTTGCTGAGCGGCCAGATAGTGGAGCAAGCCACTCGCTGGAGTCATTGGATAGGCTGAGTAAAACTGCAGCCCTGCAGCCAAAGCCCCTAAACCAACGGCTTCGTTACCCGAAAGAAGTATCTGTTCATCACTTTTGATATCAAATTTGCCAAGCAGGGGCAATTGACCAGCATCTTGCAAGGTTTTCGCCGCGCTACAAGCCATCTCGATGGCTTTTAGATTCAGCTCAGCAATTTTGGGTTTATGAGCAAATTCTGCGGCAACAACTTCACCGAGAACCTTCAAATTGAGACCAAAAACTACTGCTGAAACACCCAAAGCCACCATATTAGTTGAGAGAACCGTGCCAGTGGCTTCCCGAGAAATCTTGGTGAGATTCATTGGGACAACTTTTGACTTCAGCTCGGGATATTTGCTGGCATCAAAACTCTGGGCATTTACAATAATCAGGGAATCTTCAGCGAGTTCCGGCAACATGGCGGGCAAAAAACTTTCGTGGTAGAGAATCAACACATTAAGAATTTTTCGTTGACAAGAAGCCAAACCATAGCTGGCCGCAACTTGGCCACTCTGGACACCACCTTTAATTAGGGAAGGATATTCGTAATAGTTGTAAACGGACATGCCATGGCGTTTGCAAAGTTTGGCAAAAAGACTCGAAGAAAGCATCACGCCTTCGCCAGCTTTGGCCGTAATTTTCCAATTCAAATCTTGCGTCAACATAGCTTCATTGTAAAAGCAGAGCGCCTCCAGGTCAATCTGTCTTCTTTTTGAGAAAAGAGTTTGCTACAATCAGATTCAAAGAGCAAAAGGAAGGAATTATGGCAAACACGTTAATTCTCTATGGAAGTTTAACTGGCAACACACAATCAGTTGCTGAAAAAATTCAAAGCATCTGTCAGAGCAAAGGCAAAGAAGTCGAAGTCAAAAACATCGCCGATGCTGATGCCCAAGATTTGACTGGCCCTCATAGTTGCCTGATTCTTGCTTCTTCCACTTGGGATGATGGCCACTTGCAAGCTGATTGGGCGGATTTTATGGAAAGAACTGCCAACCAGCCCATCGATTTAACTGGCAAAAAAGTCGCTATTTTTGGCTGTGGTGACAGTAACTATAGTGTCTTTTGTGGTGCTGTGGAAGTTCTTGAACAAGAATTTCTGGTCAAACGTCACGGTGAAAAACTCATGGAAAGTCTCAAAATTGACGGTTTCCCAGATATGACTGAAAATCAAACAGCCATTCAGGCTTGGGCAGAACAATTAGCCAATGTACTGCCATAAATCACAAATTGCATAAAAAAAGAAAAGGGCCCCGTTCCGGGGCCCTTTTTTGTTTCCAAAAAAAACAATTTTATTTTCGTTTCTTGGCCTTCATTTCCTTTTCAGCTCTTTTTGCCAACTTATTTGCCTCACTCTTGGCCTTTCTAGCCAAAATTCGTGCTTTTTGCTCGGCTTGAGCTGCGGTTTTACGAGCGAAGGCTTGTGGATCTTTTTGCGCTTCTTTTTTCATCGCCAAGACCTTTTTTTTGCCTTGTTGTGCTACTTTTTTCGCTTTGTCACGGTTCTTTTTATCCGAAAAGAACATTGCTGCAGCGCCGGCCACCGCACCCACTAAGAGAGGAAAGACTCCTGCTTTTTTCGCCATACTTCCTTTCCGTATGCAATACATCTGTCAGTTTTTATACTGTCTTTCAGTATAACAAAATTCAATCGAAAGACCAAACTAATCAACTTTGACGAGAAGCAAACTATCTGTCTGGCGACCAGCAACTTGAGCGGACAGACCAGCCAAAATTAACACCTTTTGGCCAGCTTTGACGACTTTGTTTTCTTTTAAGTTCTCAATGATATCTTTCTCAGAACTGTAAACAAAACTCTGGTCATCAACCAAAACTGGTTCAATTGCGTAACAAAGTGCGAGTTTGTTGTAAACGTCTTTTCGATTGGTGATGGCTTTAATTTCGACATCAGGTCGGAAACGGGAGAGTTGCCGCGCCGTTTTTCCACTCGCGGTCAAACAAACAACCAAATCAATGTCATCCGCACGCTCTTCCAACAAACTGAAAGCAGCATAGGTAATAGCTGAAACATCACCATCGTCTTGCCAATCCCAAAGAGTTGCATCAGCTAATGGTTCATTGTAGGCTGCAATTTTGGCTTGGGTTGCGACACATTCTACCGGATACTTGCCTAAAGTAGTTTCTCCTGACAACATTACCGCATCGGTCCCATCGTAAATCGCGTTTGCCACATCACTGACTTCGGCACGAGTTGGTCGAGGGTTAAAGGTCATGCTCTCTAACATCTGCGTGGCCGTAATCACTGGCTTGCCAGCTACTCGGGATTTTTCAATAATCAACTTTTGGAGATAGGTCAATTGTTCGAAAGGCACTTCAACCGCCAAATCGCCACGAGCCACCATAATGCCATCGGAAGCCGCAATGATTTCATCGAGATTATCGATTGCAGCTTGGTTTTCAATTTTGGCAATGACGTCCGCGTGCAGATTGTTTTTTGCCATTTCTTCACGAAGGATAGCGATATCCTTTGCATCACGTACAAACGACAAACCAACAAAGTCAATATCGTCATCGGTCATACTGCGCAGAAGAACCAAATCATTTTCAATCAAGGACGGCATATCAATCACAATTCCTGGAGTATTCATGGTTTTGCGGTGCTTCACAGTAACATCAGTTCTGGCTTTCACCGTTGCCGATTGAGCATCCTTAGCAACTACCTCATATTCACAACTCCCATCATCCGTAGAAACGGTGTCACCAATTTGCAGAGCCTCGATCACATTGGCGGGAATATTCATTTCTTTTTCCGCTGGAGCAGAAGCGACAAATTTGGCTGTTTCACCAGCTTTCAGTTCAAAAGAACCGCCATCTTTAACGTTGATACGAATTTCCGGTCCTTGTAAATCAAGAAGCACGGCAACTGCCATTCCTAACTTTTTGGCAATTTTTTTCACACGGTGAATTCTTTCAAGATGCCAATCTGGAGTTCCGTGTTTGGTGTTAAAACGAGCAACATTCATTCCAGCTAAAATGAGTTTTTCTAACATTTCCTCAGTTTCAGTCGCTGGACCAATGGTTGCCACATTTTTGGTAAGTTTTTGCATAGCATTCCTTCTGTTTTGCAATTTTTAATCAGTTCCTAAAAAAGTTTGCGCAGCTCGGCCAGGAGTTCTGGCGTTGGAGTCTGTTTCGCTGCTTCTCTGGCGGCAATTTGTTGTTTCATGTTTTCAATTGCCGCTCGTTGAGCTGGCGTGATTTCATGATTATCAGCCGCCCCTTGTTCGCCACCAGGATCTGGTAAATTATTGATTCCACTTGAAAGATAACCTGATTCTGGAGACTCAGACATTGTACCGGTATTATCAAACGGAAGTCCGGAGAGCGCAAGATGAAGTTCGCTGACCAATCGCCCTTTTCTCTTTTTCTAAAAAGACACTCTGACTCTTGAGTAAAATTATCATCGAGAATATAATAGCGGTTTCGTTTCAAAGACAGAGAGTCAGTGAAACAGAAAAAAGAAAGAAAAATATGTTAAATTACCCCGAAGGAGATTTCCGCATTGGTCCAACAAGCCTTGGAAAAGAAACTGCGCAAAGCAATCCTGAGCTTGAAAGATTAGCAGAAGCCGCCGAAAAATTATCATCCGGAAAGGCCCCAACTTACGAAAATGACTTCGTTCAAAAAACGGTGAAAGAAACTCTCCAAATAATTCTTGAAAAAACCGGATTAATATTCCAAGTCCATTTCAGACAAATGGCATATTCCGATGGAGCAGAATCTTTAATATGTTCTTTTACCTTCAACGGCCAACCTGTTACAGAAACTCTCGAAGTCGCCCTCACAAAAAGCCCTCTTGGAAATACTTACGGCATATATGAGTTTTCCGCTGCAACAGTCTTGAGCTTCTTACATGCCCAGATCGCAATGGGAAAAACCCAAAAAAATGGACACTCAATTCATTTTAATCCGTATTACTCTGGCCTTAAACAATAAAGGAGCAAAAGCCAACTTGCCATTACAATAAGTAATTATGGCAAAATCCTTGTCGCTTTATTTTCATATCCCTTTTTGCCAACAGAAATGCGCTTACTGCAGCTTTTTTGTGTTGACGGGAAGAGAAGCCTTACAGCAAGCCTATTGGCAAAATCTGGAAAAAGAAATTTTGCTCCAAACTGAAAAGCTACAGGGAAGAAAAGTCAGCAGTCTGTACTTTGGCGGGGGGACAGCATCTTTGATGCCCGTCACAGTTCTTGAAAAAATTTTACAGACCCTCAAAGAACAAACTCCTTTCCAAAAGAACTGTGAAATTACTCTAGAAGCCAACCCAGAATCACTCACACTCGAGAAGCTCCGTCATTACCGAAAGCTCGGGATTACCCGGCTCAGTCTGGGTTTACAAGCTTGGCAAGATACTTTACTGCAAAAAATGGGCCGACAGTACAATCACCAAGAGTTTATACAGGTTTTCACTTGGGCGAGACAGGCTGGTTTTCGGAACATAAATATTGATCTCATCTTCGGCTATCCTGGCCAAAGCTTGCTTGATTGGCAAGAAAGTTTAACTGCCGTGCTTGCTCTGCAACCCGAACACCTTTCCTGTTACAGTTTGGAAATCGACAACGCTTCCGTTCTTGCCCAACAAATCCGACAACACAAAGTAGCGCCGACAAAAGCAGAAGTCGATCGCCAGATGGCGACTTTTACTCGTCAAATCTTAGAAAAAGCGGGTTATCAACACTACGAAATTTCCAATTATGCTAAAAAGGGGAAATTTTGTCGTCACAATTGGCGATTTTGGCAAGGAAAAGAATACTTAGGTTTTGGGACCGCTGCCCATTCTTTTTTTGCTGATCAAAGTTGGCAAAACACCAGTAATTTACTTGAGTACCAACAGCTACTGGCAGCGGGAAAAAGTGTAGCCAAAGAAAAAAATACACTTCGTTACCGTCAAAAAAGTCTACAAAAATTTGCTTTATCACTGCGTTGTGCCACCGGAGCAGATGCCCGGCCACTTTTGCGACTTTTTCCCAAGCAAGCCTCCAGCTTCCAGAGCCGCTTAAATCAGCTCTGCCAAATCGCTTTATTACAAATCAAAAATGATCGCTACGTATTGACCGATACCGGCGAAAATCTGATTAACCGAGTAACCGCGGAGTGTCTGCAAGATTTTGCGGCTTGGCTCTAGGGATTCGATTCCTGCTTGCCTTCAGTTTCTCTGCTTTGTTATACTGAAAAGTGAAAGCTTTGCGTATCAAGGTATTTCAGAAAGCTGCCATGAAACATCCCTTTGCTCGTTTTGAGAAAAATCTTTACTTACGAGGAGCCCTTTCGCTTCTGTTCGCGATTTTAGTTTTCTTCTTACCGAAACTTTTCCAACTCAGCGTTATTTGGGTCTTTGCTGCCTATGCCTTTGTGGAAGCGATCTTGAGCATCCAAGCCGCCTTTCACCTGCAAGCTTTTTACCGACGCTGGTGGATTTTGCTTTTAGATGGTTTTGCGAGCCTTTTAGTCGCCTTGCTCTTTATCAGCTTTCCCCAAATGGCAATTTGGTCACTCTATGTCGTCCTCGTTGTTTGGGTAATGCTGAAAAGCCTCAGTTGCGTCGATTGGGGAATGAAGCTAGCCCACTTTGTTAAACAAGGCAAAGATTTGATTATTCTTGGTTTCTTGGGCCTCTTAATCGCTTTGCTGATGGCGCTCCAACCAGAAACGGGACTCCAACTTTTGATCAGTATGGTTGGCATCGCTGCTTTCATTTGGGGAGTAGCCTTGCTTCTGCTCGCCGTCAAAATCCATCAATTTGAACAAAAAATCATCCAAGCCCTTCTACCCAGAACAAAGAAAATGAGCAAAGGAAAGGGGAAAAAGAAATGAGAGAACAAAACGGACCTCCAGAAGAGGAAAAGAGAAGTATTTTTGAAATTATTGCTTCAGCAATTCATCAAGCAATTAACGGTGGCACGAGTTCGCCAGAAGCATATCAAGATCGTCGACTTTGGAAGGCTGGAAATAATTGGAAAAAAGGATCATGGGACAATTACCGAGATAGAACTACTAGAGAATTGGAAAAACATGGTCTTTCTCGCGAAGAAGCTGAGAAGAGATTTGATGAAGCTACTGGTAAACACATTAATATTATTGATAAGTCATGACACTCCAACATCTCGCTGA
>CAZWOQ010000008.1:0-8286 GCA_964635585.1 uncultured Pseudomonadales bacterium
TTTTTCTAGTCGGTCTCGAGCTTCTTCTTTCGTGTAACCACCAACTTGGATATCATCAATAAACAGGTTTGGGAAAAAACGATTCTCAAAATAGGAGAAGTAAAGCAGAAAGAGGGAACTTGCGATCAACAAAAAAGCGATACTATTATAAAGAAGCAGTAGCTGACGACTCCGAAACCAAAAGCTCGGCTTGATTGCTGTGGTGTTTTTGGACATAATAGAGAGAACCTTATTTTACTGTGTTTCTTGTGGTTATGCCAAATCAGAATTTACCCAAACCCAACCTTCCAGGCCAGTCTTCGCTGCCTCCTTCAGCTCCAGCAATGGGCGTTCCGTCACAGCCTTCGATGAGTAATTCTTCTCCAGATGACTTATCTTTGCCGAAAAAGTTAGAATCACCGGCTGTTATGGCGGAGCCAAAATCGCCTTCCTCAGCAATTCCACAGCCAACTCTACGTCCAGTGGCGCAAAGTGTCCCAGGAGGTTTGTCTCGAGAAAATCCGGCAGGAACTCCACCCGGTATGACAGCTAAGGTTGAAGCTCCGGATATTCAACTCCGATCTTCCGTGGCTCCGAAGTCAGCCTTAGAAATGGATCAGGGCAGCAACTTGATGCCAAATCCGAATGCAGAAACAAAACCGGTAAATGAACCAAAAGATATGTTTGCTGAAGCACAAAAGATTTTTTCAGCCCAAAGTTCTGTTCCTGAAAAAACTGCTTCTCAACAGGATCCTTCTTCAATGAATCATGAACCGAAGAAAGTCCCACAACCCATGTCAGCAACGCCCGTGGCAGAGGAAAAGACGAAAGCATCAACAAGTAACCCTATTGTTCCACCAAGCAAGGGACAGCCTTCTTCTCCAAATGTGGTCGCCCCAGAAAATATTGCTGCGAAGTCACCCTCTGGAATTCAAAAATTCTTGAATAAAAAACTGCTTATCTTTTTGGGTGTTGCTGTAGTTATTTTGGTGTTGGTTCTGATCCTTTCCTCAGTATTCAATAAAAACACGACTTCTAAAGAAAGCTCAACAGGAAATAACTCCAGCACTACTACCTCTCCAGTAACTTTGACATATTGGGGATTGTGGGAAGATAGTCAAATCATAGAAGAAATCATAGCTGACTATGAAGCAAGTAATCCACAAGTTAAGATTGACTACCGTAAACAGACGGCTACGGATTATCGTGAACGTCTTCAACAGGCAATTTCTTCTGGAAATGGTCCCGATATTTTTCGTTACCACTCAACTTGGGTGCCGATGCTCGGGTCAAGTTTAGCCACTTTTCCAAGTTCGGTAATGACAGCGAGTGAATTCAAAACGACTTTTTATCCCGTTGCGGCAGAACAATTACAGTACAACGGTCAATTTGTTGGTGTACCTTTAATGTATGACGGTCTAGCACTTCTTTACAACAAAGATATGCTGAAAACTGCTGATATCCAAGTGCCAACAACTTGGGCGGAACTTAAAGATGCTGCGAATAAATTGACAGTTCCGACCGCGGTGGGTGAGCGATCTGATGAAAATATTACCCAAGCAGGTTTAGCAATTGGCAATGCAGGGAATGTAGATAATTTTTCGGATATTTTGGCTTTGTTAATTTTGCAAAATGGTGGTAACCCAGCAAAAGCGGACACCAAATATGTAAGTGATGCTTTGACTTTTTATACAAATTTTGTCACCCAGGATAGAGTCTGGTCTTCAAAATTGCCAAACTCAACGGTGGCTTTTGCGAGAGGCGAAGTGGCAATGATTTTTGCCCCATCTTGGCGAATTCATGACATTAAAAATCTCAATCCAAACCTCGATTTTGGTGTGGCACAAGTGCCGCAGTTAGATAGTGCCAATCCTGTTACTTGGGCAACTTTTTGGGCTGAAGGAGTGAATGTGAAGAGCAAAAATCAAACAGAGGCATGGAAATTCTTGAAATACCTTTCTTCACAAGAAGTACTTCGGAAGTTTTATGCAAGCGCGAGTAAGCAACGCAATTTTGGGGAAATTTATCCACGTCAAGACATGGCCAGTGAGCTACAAAGTGATCCCTATGTATCAGCCTACTTAGCTGATGCGCCCTACGCAAAGAGTTGGTATTTGACGAGCTTTACTCACGATAATGGTTTAGATGATCAAGCGATTAGCTATTACGAAAATGCGGTGACGGCAGTTCTATCTGGAAAGAGTGTTGCGGAGGCAACCAAAACGCTGACTACCGCAATTCCACAACTTCTTGCGAAATACGGTATTAGCCAGTAATGGTTATATTTGACAAGCTTTCACTACGGTTCTTTTTAACTTTTGTTTATCGTGGCGGAGAAGGCTTCGTGGAACTCCGTCTCCAGGGACAGCTTCTTCAAGGTTTTTTGCTAATAATTTTGCTCGAATTACTTTGTTGGTTGGTAAAGAATTGCCAAGATCATCTGCGACAGGATATTCATGCATTGCTGCATAGCGTTGAGCCGTTTCTTGGTCAATTTCCGCAGTATTGACAATGATTGCATCTACTTGGCGACCACAGTACTTTTCAACCTCACGTAAATGTTGAGTGAGTCCAAGTTGGTGGGTTTGGGAGTAGTGGGTCATCAGGTTGGCAATATAAAAGAATTTGCCAGCTTTTTTCTTATTCTGTTGCATTGCGGTTTGAAAACCCTCTGCTAGGGTATTGGCCAATAAACTGCCATAGAGGTCACCTGGCCCGAGCAAAACAAAATCCGCATTTTCAATTGCTTGACGAGCCTTTACGTAGAGCGGAGCTTTTTTTGTGTAACGAATGTTTTTAATTCTTTTGCCACCAAGTTTGGGATCATCGAGGTTTTTTTCACCGACAACTCTTTGCCCGTCTTCGTAAGTGATTTCGAGATCAACATTCGCTTCACTGATCGGATATACTTGTCCGTCAATTCGAAAAATTTTTGATGCAATTTCGATTGCTTTTGCTGGAGAATCAATTAAATCTTCGAGAGCAGTAAGAATAAGATTTCCCAAATTGTGGCCTTGTAAACTCGAATTACTTTGAAAGCGATAGAGAAGCAATTCTCTGATATATTCTTCGTTTTCGCCTGTTGCCAAAGCGGCAATACATTGGCGAAGATCCCCAACAGGTAAGAAACCAAACTCATCTCGTAGGCGGCCTGTTGAGCCCCCATTATCAGAGACGACAACAATCGCTGTTAACTGGATTGTCGGGACTGATTTTAGTGCTTGCAGAACAACTGAAGTGCCGGTTCCACCACCAATGACAACAACTTTTTTCATATGCCTCATTGTAACATTCCTGTCGGTATAAGTCTGGAAAAGAGAATTCCTTTGGCTTGAGGCAGTGATTGGTTTTCTTTCTGACTGTGTTACACTTATCCTGCTTATGTCAGGACGAAAGTTTAAGAATCTTGAGGAATTTCTGCAATTCCGTCAACAAAACCAGAAGACTTTGGTTTTAGTAACCGGAGTGTTTGATGTTTTTCATCAAGAACACAAAAATTTTCTCACTGAGGCAAAAAAACAGGGTAATTTGCTTTTGGTTGCTCTTGAAAGCGACCTGCGAGTCCGGGTTCTCAAAGGACCAACTCGACCGATCAATTCTCAGGAGAAACGTTTACAAACAATTGCAAATTTGGGTTTAGCTGACTTTTTACTGATTCTTCCTGAGCAATTCAGTAGCCCTGAAGATCACGAGGCGTTTATCAAAAAAATTCATCCCAACGTTTTGGCAGTTTCAGCAAGTAGTCCGCATTTAGCAGACAAAGAACGAATTCTCCAAAAATATGGTGGGACACTAAAAATTGTTTTAGGTCATAATCCAAACGTTTCGAGTACGAAGATTATTGCCGATTGGGCAAAAGACAAAGGTCAAGATGGCTAAACTCAAAACAGTCTTTCGTTGTCAGAACTGTGCGGCAAGCTACCCAAAGTGGCAAGGTCAGTGTAGTGAATGTGGTCAGTGGAATACTTTGGTGGAAGAAGTAGTGGAGGTGGCAAGTAAAGGAAAAACTACACAAAAAGTTCTTTCGGAAGCATCTTTGGAGGAAAAACTCCTGCGTTTTTCTCAAGTGAAGCTCTCTAATGCCCAAAAAAACCGGTTTTTTACAGGAATTGCTGAGTTAGATCGTTGTTTAGGCGGTGGATTAGTGGCCGGGATGGTGGTGCTATTGGGTGGAGAACCCGGCATTGGTAAATCAACTCTCTTAACCCAAATGATGTTACGGATTTTGCAAAGAAAGGCGGGACAGCCAAGTGAAGCCTTTGTAAGTAAAGAGGTTCCTATTTCTAAAGGCAAGAAGGAAGAGAGGGGAAATGACAATTACCAAATCTTTTATATTGCTGGGGAAGAGAGTCCATCTCAAATTATGCTAAGGATCAATAGACTTCTTGATAATGAAGCATTTTTTTACTCATCTCGATCGGGCGAGAAAAATAGCCTTTCGGGAAAAGAACGGGAAGCAATTCTACAGCACATTCGAGAAAACATTTTCTTTGTGACGAGTACTGATGCGGACGAAATTGTTCAACTCCTGCGGTTGCACCGACCACAACTCTTGATTGTTGATAGTATTCAAACTTTGAGTACCCAAGACCTGATGGGTGCGAGTGGGAGTGTTGGTCAAATCCGTGAGTCGGCAGATCGCTTGATTAATGAGGTCAAGCGACTGAATGTACCTTGTTTTTTGGTGGGGCATATTACAAAAGATGGTGATATTGCTGGACCAAAGATTCTTGAGCATATGGTTGATGCTGTTATGATCCTTGAAGGGGAGCGTTCCGATCAATTGCGTATGCTGCGCTCTTTAAAAAATCGTTTTGGAGCCACTGATGAAGTGGGGATTTTTCAAACGGTAGAGTATGGTCTGGCAGAAGTGAGTAATCCAAGTGCATTATTCCTAGAAAATCAAGATAAAACGATTATTGGTGCTGCAACCGTTTGTCTCATGGAAGGGAGTCGGCCGTTATTGGCAGAAGTTCAAGCCCTAGTAGTGAAATCGCAGTTAGCAATGCCTCGAAGGGTGGGAAGAGGAATTGACTTAGCAAGAATTCAAGTCCTTTCGGCTGTTTTGCAGAAGCATGCCTATTTGCCTTTGAGTTTCTATGACATTTTCCTGAGTGTTGCTGGTGGTTTTAAGATCAAAGAATCGGCCGTAGACTTGGGCCTGGCAATAGCAATTGCTAGTTCAATATCGGGTAAAAAAATACCTCAAAACATAGTTTTTGTCGGAGAATTGGGGCTTCTCGGAGAGATTAGAAAAACACCATATTTCGAAAGAAGGGCAAAGGAAGCCCGAAGGCTTGGTTTTGAAAAAATCATTTCTGCTGAAACCCACCAAAACATTTACCAACTTCTCAAAGATTTGGGAATGACCCGAAAAAAACCAGAGAGCAGTGAAGAGTAGACACGCTTCTTGCTAGAGATCACGTTTGCGAGCGTAGCGTTCACGGCTGACTCGAAGAACTTTGTCTCGATTAAGATTGGAACTTTGGGCTAATGGGAGCGTATAGGCAGGGAAGGGGTGGCTCATCACATTGTTGATAGTGATTTTGTTAATGACCTGATAGCGATCGAGGCTTACAAGGTCTTCTTTACTATACTTCTCGCCAAATTCTTTGTAGAAGTATTCTGCATCACCAGCACCCATAATAAAGCTAACAATATTGCCACAATTTCCAAAGATAGCGGAACGCACTTCCTCAGGAATTTGATCAATATATTGGTTCGCTAATATGAGATTTAGTCGATACTTCCGTGCTTCTGAAAGTATCTTATTAAATGATTCGGTGGCAAAGTTTTGGAATTCATCAACGTAAAGGTAGAAATCGCGCCGTTCTTCTTCGGGTTGGTTAACGCGGCTCATTGCAGCTAGTTGAATTTTTGTGATCATCATCGCACCAAGCAAAGTAGCATTGTCTTCACCGAGGCGGCCCTGCGAAAGATTTACCAGTAAAATTTTCCCTTTTTGCATGAGTTCTTCGATACTAAAGGAGGAGTGACTCGTATTTACAACATTCCGGATAATAGGTGAAGAAACAAATTGACCGACCTTATTGAGGATAGAAGCAATTGACTCCTGGCGCTGGCGATCCTGCATCTTGTTAAATTCGTTGACCCAGTAATTCATCAAAATGGGATCATCAAGTTTGCTTAAAATTTTTGCACGGAACTTCTCATCAGTGAGTAAATCAAGAATATCCGAAAGTTTTGCATCAGGAATTTTTAGCAAGGTAAGAAGAGCGTTACGCAACGTGTATTCCAAACGTGGGCCCCAGGAATATGCGTAGAGTTTGTGGAAGACGGAGATAATGCCAGAAGCGATAAGTTCTCGGTGTGCCACATTTTCACCTTCAAAGAGATTAATCTGGACGGTGCGTTCGGCATCAGCTGGATCAAAATAGATAACATCATTAATTCTTGATTTGGGAATGTAATTAAGGAGAGTTTCGACAAGATCGCCGTGTGGATCAATGACGCAGAGTCCTTCGTCATGTTTAAGGTCATTGATTGCCATGTTCGCCAACATGGTTGATTTTCCTGTTCCAGTCTTTCCAATGACATACATGTGGCGACGTCGATCGGCTCGCCAAAGACCATATTTGACCGGGTGATTTTTGTAAGTGGTTTGAGCAAACACATTAATTTCTTTTTTAACAGCGTCGTTTGTGTCTTGTGTAACAAAAGGCAGTGTTTCTGGGGCTTCTCCAAGAAGATGTTTTCCCCAACTAATGTTTTGGATATTTGCTAACTGGGCGTTGGGTAAATGGTACAAAGTGGCAATTTCATCAAGAGAGAGAACAAAAGTGGAGGCTCGTTTAGAAGAACGTTCAAGCATGCTTGTTAAAAAGCTTTGTTTGGCTAGCCAGACACGTTTAAGCTGTAGAGCATTTCCCTCAGATTCTGTTAGACCTTGATAAGCAGCTCCAATTCGCTTTAAGAAATCTTGGCAGCGCTGTGTGCTCTCACTTGCGACCGCAATTTTATAGGCAACTTTCAGAGAACTCTGGTTTATCTTTTTTTCAATGAGCGCTTTTTGTGGATGAGTGGCGAGGGTTTCTGCGCTTAGCGCATTCTGCCAAGAAGTCTGAGCGTTTGGTAAAACGAGCAATTGAAGGGCAATTAAGTCATTTCTCTCAGCTTTGCCGAGTGTAGAAAGGAGTGTAGCTAGTGGGTCGATGTTTTGAAAATCTCGAAAGGTTTTGAGCGGCAAGTAATTTTGCTTTTTCAATTGAAGTGTAGCAACTTGGACATGAAGGTGCCGAGCAAATTCCTCAAGAGGATCCTTTTGTTGTTCTTCGATGACTAACTCTGGATAGCTTGCTGTCAGGCTCCCTTTCACATACTCAAGGAGTCGAACTGGCAAGAAAACCGCGAAACGGATCAAGCTTTCTTGAACTGTTAGCTCAAAGCTCAAGTGTTCATCTCGGCGAAGCTTTTGCCAAAGTGAGGGGTTAAGCGCTGGAAGAGTTGCAAAAAATTGAATCGCCGTCTCTGGCGTTTCTTCGGCGCTTTTGTTACTTCTTAACTCGATAAGACAATGATTTTTTCTCACCTCACCAGTATAGCAGTTCTTTTTTCTTTCGCGTAGCATCGAGTAATGGGGAAATTCACGAGAAGTAAACATGGCAATTTTAATGTTTATAACTTTTTTATTTTAATCTGAAAAAACTCTAAAAATAAACTTATGAGTCTATAGATATTCAGCAGTTTTTTTCTTATCGGACGCAATTCTTGCTTGCAAAAATTATAGAAAGCACATATAATTGAGTTCGACTGAAGGTGAAGAGAACAGTCTTCTTTAAAAAAAATAAAATCCATCAAGATGAATGAGCTGGGAAATAAAAAAATCCATCTCACTCAACTCTTGAATACGAAAGGCAGGCAAGAAGTTAAGAGAGATGGATTGAAGAGAACATTGTTACCGCTGATGAACACAAATAACAATGTAATCGATTTGTTACCTAGTACATAGATAACAAAAGCAAGTGTAGATTAGCATTTTCTCCCTTCGTCGTAAATTAGGATTTTGTAGTACAAACTATATAGGAGTATTGCTTTTTCCGAAATTTACTCTTGGAAACCTGAATTTTCAGCGGAATCTCGGTCGTTGGGCAGGCTACCGAGCTTCCGCTGAGGATTTATTTTTCAAGTATTCCTAGGCAATTTCAGAATATTCCCCCAAAACAAAAATTTTGCTATACTTTTATAAGAAAAGACAAGGAAATCTCTATTTCCAGAGAGAAACTTATGATAACAGAAGAAATCGCTGAACAACCACAATCCACTGAAGCCCTTGCTCAGGCGCTTGAA
>CAZWOQ010000008.1:8386-11720 GCA_964635585.1 uncultured Pseudomonadales bacterium
TGGAATCTGGACGTATAACATCCAGAGCGGTGATACTGTCTCTGCATTATTAGAAAAAGCGAATGCAGTTGTTAATGGTCAGACTAATGTGTATGAAAGTAGAACAATGGGTTTGCCACAAAATATTGCTATAGCTATTAGAGTTGGTGACGAATTAGTGATACTTTCAAATCTTGACGAGTACCAACAAAAAGGGGCGCCAGTGATTTATGCTGGGGATATAGCTTTAATAGTGGATATAGGACAGGAAAATTGGCAGAGTGACCTTCAAACATATTGTGATCAGAATGCTCTGACTTTAACGAAATAGGGATGCTTTTCCAGGCAAAATTTGCAAAAGTTGGCAAGAAATGGTAAAATAGACGGATAATACGTTTTCCTGTTTAGACTCATGTCTTTGTCTCTCAAATAAATACGATTTTCTCGCACGTTTGGCCCTTTTGGGTCCTGCTGTGCTGAGGACAAAAAGGAAATTCATTAGGAAAAATTATGGTGAAAAACGATACAAATACTCCATCTGTAGCTGATTTAGTGGGCTCTCCTCAGCTGGAAAAAAATGAAGAGCCAAAAGTAGACGCAGTTGCCCCGGCGGCAGTTGCGGAGAGTAGTGCCGTGATGGCCGAAGAAGAAAAAGTGGAATCGTCAAATATGAGACGAGCCCCTTTTTCACCAGTAACGCATCAACGCAACACGAATAATCGTTTCTTGCGTCGGCGTTTGATCAGCAGTCCCAAGGCTGATGAATCAGATCTTTCTGATTCTGAGGTGGTAGAGGGAATTCTGGACACTTCCAAGGATGGTCACGGAGTGCTTCGTCAGGGTTTTGCTGAATCGGATCGTGATGCTTATATCTCAACTTCACAGATTCGCCGTTTTAAATTGCGCCCAGGAGATGTTGTCACGGGACCAGCGCGTCGGCCAAAGGAGAATGAGCGCTATTGGGGCTTGCTGAAAGTAGACACCATAAATGGTGAACCTGCAGAAAAGGTAATGGCTCAAGAGAGGACAAAATTTAAGAGTCTCACTCCAGTGTATCCTGACAAACAGATTGTTTTGGAAATTGGTCAAGAACCCTTGTCACTGCGCATTATCGACATGATTGCGCCAATTGGAAAAGGTCAACGAAGTTTGATTGTTTCCCCGCCAAAAGCTGGGAAAACCAGTTTACTCAAAGATATTGCGACAGGAATTGCGCAAAATGAAACAGACATCCATTTGATGGCTGTGCTTGTGGGAGAACGTCCAGAAGAAGTAACTGACATCCGTCGCCATATTGCCCGAATTACCCATGAAAAGGGTGAAGTGGCAGCGAGTAATTTTGATGAGTCTGCCCAGGATCAATGCCGAGTAGCAGAATTGGCGCTGGAAAGAGCAAAACGCTTAGTAGAAGAGGGGAAAGATGTCGTTATTTTACTCGATTCAATTACCCGTTTAGCTCGAGCTTACAATTTGGCAATGCCAACTTCAGGGAGAACCTTGTCTGGTGGTTTTGATCCGGCGGCTTTGTTCCCACCAAAACAGTTTTTTGGTGCAGCGCGGAATTTTGAAGTTCAAGGTTCTCTAACCATTATTGGAACTGCGCTGATCGATACTGGTTCACGAATGGATGACTTAATCTATGAAGAATTTAAGGGAACAGGGAACCAGGAAGTGCACCTGGATCGCAGTTTAGCAGAGCGAAGAATTTTCCCAGCTATTGATGTGCAAAAATCAGGTACTCGTCGAGATGACCTTTTAATCGAACCAGTAACCTATCAATCAATTATCACTTTGCAGCGAATGTTAGACATGTTGAATAAAGATGAGCGGAGTATTACTCTCATCGAAAAACTGAAACGCAGCAAGTCAAACAAAGAGTTTTTAGCTTCTTTGAAAGAAGGCTAAATCTTTCTCTTGAGAGAACTCAGCCAAGCAAAGCGAAAGATTTTTTTGTAGAATAGAACTCAGTAGGAGCGATGAAGGGGAGAGTGTCACTTTTTCAGCACAACGAACACGAGAAAACACGGCGAGCTTTTCATCTGGGTTCTGCTGGATTTTTAACTGATTTGCAGGACTTTTTTTCATTTCTTCATCGTTATTTCCGCTTGCGTTTCTATGGCGTTTTTGCTGCCTTTGAGAAATTAAAAGATGTACTCGTTGATGTTTTATATCGTCAGCGAGGAAAATACACCAAACCATTTTTGCATTTTGGGACAATTGCCTTAGCGTTCTTGATGGTTTTTTTGGGACCAAAAGTACTTAGTACTGATGATACGCAACAAAGTCTTTTTTCAACGCCTGTTCTCTCAGTAGCTTCTGCTTCTACGCCTGATTTTTATACCATGCAGGCAGAAGAAGTGCGCCAATATCGAGGTGGAGCAGTGGTGGAACATGTGGTTTCTGATGGTGAAACGGTAGCGAGTATTGCTGAGCGCTATGGTTTACGGCCAGAAACAATCATTTGGGAGAATAATCTTTCGGATGATGCCAAGATTAAACCCGGGGAAGTGTTGCGAATTTTGCCGGTTGATGGGGTGCGACACAAAGTGTTGCGGGGAGAGACCATTTACTCGATTGGTAAAAAATATGGTCTCGATGGTTCACAGGTACAGATGATTGTTGACTATCCTTTCAATGAATTTCTTAACGATGAAACTTTTGAATTGGTGGTTGGTCAATATCTTATGGTTCCAGAAGGAGTAATGCCAGATAAGAAGGTGACTTCGACTACTGGTTTGGCCAGTTATGGCAAGATTACTCCTGATGCGGGAACGGTTTCGGCGACGGGAACCTTCATCTGGCCAGCCTCTGGCTTGATTACTCAGAGTTATAGTTTCTATCACAAAGCTATTGATATTGCGAATCGGGCTGGCGGTGCCATCCTGGCAGCTGATGCGGGTATCGTAACCGTAGCCGGTTGGCCAGATAACTCTGGCTATGGTAATCGAGTTATGATTGATCACGGCAATGGCTATATTACTTTGTATGCACACATGTCGATGATTCAGGTTCGAGAAGGACAGCGTGTGAAGCGTGGGGACGTGATTGGCCAGATGGGAAGTACGGGAAGAAGTACAGGAACCCACTTGCACTTTGAAATTCGTCAAGGAGGGGTATTATTAAACCCATTAAGTTTCTTAAAATAAAGGGAAAATGATTGATTTTGTAACTTTACGAATGAAAGCGGGAGATGGTGGCAATGGCCGCGTTTCTTTTCGCCACGAGAAGTATGCTGCCAAGGGTGGTCCTGATGGTGGTGATGGTGGCGAAGGCGGTAATGTAATTATCAGAGCTACCCGAACATTAAGTACGCTTCGAGACTTGGCGGGGTTGAAGTTGATTGAGGCGAAAAAGG
>CAZWOQ010000009.1:0-10896 GCA_964635585.1 uncultured Pseudomonadales bacterium
TTAAAAATCTTTTGAAGAGTCGCTAAGTTGCCATTGATACTGGACAGATGTACCCAAGTCGCTTGCGACAACCAGAAAGCCGGAATGTCATAGGGATCGAGTTGCGAAGCAGCCCCCCGGTAAGTCAGAATAACCCGCTCACCACCCTTTGCTACCAGAGCAACTGAGCCACCAGTTCGTTCAAGTTTTTCTTGAATTAACAATTGCGTAGAAACAGATTCGTTCTCAAAATCTCGCAAAACCAAAGATGAAAATTCATCTCGTCCAGTTTCTGAAAGAACCGCTGAATGCAAACCTAAGCGCGCAAAAGCCACTGCGGTGTTACTTGCTCCACCACCACTATAGATGTGGAAATCATCAAGACTGACTTTTTCCCCATAAGTCAATAATTGTTTCTCACCAGCAGAAGAAGCCTCCCAATCATTCGATTGCAGGACAATATCAACAATAGAGGAACCAATACTAATTGTGTCAAACATATGGGCAGGCTCTTTCTAGTGTAACGGAAAAGGCCCTACTTTTTCAAGGCCCGTGCAGCTAATTCATCTTCGAATAGATGCATCGCCACCTTAAACTCCTCTAAATTATCAACAATTCGATACACCCGCGACTCTCGGTACCCAATGAAAAAATTCTTGTGCACAACATCCATAAGCTCCTGCCAAAAGGCACCATAGAGAATTAGTGGCTTATGATTGCCGTAATATAAATGCGCCAGCAACCACGCCGTCGCCCATTCGCTTAGAGTTCCAGTCCCACCCTTGAAACATACAAAAAGCTGAGCATTATCCATCAAGCCAAACATTCGCTCAATGTAATTTTTAGTTCGAATTTCTTTATCAACTACGTTATCTTCAGCTCGACCCTCAAATTGAGGCATATCTTCTGGGTAGAAAGTCACCGCCAAGGTTTTGCCACCCACTGATTTCGCTCCCGCCGTCGCTGCCCCCATTACCCCCGGGCCACCACCATTAACAATAACTTTTCCTTGCTGAGCCACGTAAGCGGCAACTTTATAGGCCTCCTTGTAAAGGGGATCATCTTCGTCCACATCCGCACTCCCATAAAAAGCAACATTATTGACACGGAAAAGTCGATTTGCTCGAGGAACCAGAACACTTCTAGAAGGACTTGACATAGGGCAGCTACTTTCTTTATTTTTTATCTTTGTTGATCTTTGTTATACGCCAAAAAGGCCTCGGCTGTTTTGTCAAAATCCGCAACAGCCAATAGAGCCGAACCAACGGCTACTTCATCAACCTTTTTTTCTAAACCCGCAATGTTTTCTAAATTTACGCCTCCATCAATGAAAATTCTGACTGGCTCAGCATTTTGGCGAATTTTTTCACGAGCCAACTTCACTTTCTCAAAAACGAGTTCTTGGAAAACCTGACCTTGCTCACCAGCTTCCACACTCATCAGCAAAAGTGCATCAATCCAGTCCCAAGCTTCAGGCGTAATAGAATCAATTGGTGTAAAAAGATCAACAGCTAAACCTGCCAACCAGTTGTGTTTTTTAACTTCTTCTAAAAAAGCCTCCTGGTAAGACATCCGTTCCAATTGGCCAAAAACGGCTCGAATCGGCAAACGACCCTCGTATTCTTCTAATTCCCAAACATAGTCCATCGGCTCTTCTGTCATCAGGTGAAAATCAAGACTTAGGCCAGTTAAATCAAATTCCAATAAATCTTGTGGGGTAATCGTAACTTCAGGTGAGTAACTACCATCACAAACATCAATTTGAATATTTTGAAAACCGGCATCGCGCAAACGATCGAGTTGTGTCCCGACATAGCGAAGATCACCGGAAAGTATAGCTGGTGAAACAGCAAATGACATAGTTTCCTTTATTTTCTGGGAGCGGCGCCTTCGCCCTCCTCGTATTCATGAATTTCGCGAAGGCGCCTCAGATGGCGCTCATCGTTATCCAATTCTGTCTGCCAGAATACTCCTAAAAATTGCAAAATCTTCTCAAGACCCAATTGATCGGCAGCAAAACAGAGCACATTCGCGTGATTATGACTTTTGGCATGTTGAGCAATCCACGAGTCATAAATCTCCACCGCTCGCGCTCCTTTTACCTTATTCGCCGCAATCGCCATACCCGAACCAGAGCGACAAAGCAAAATCCCCAGCGCTGCAGCTCCCGACGCTTCCGCGTCAGCTACTCGTTCTGCCACCTCGAAAGCAAAGTAAGGATAATCATCCGTACTCTCTAAAGTTTCCGCTCCACAATCCGTCACTGAGTATCCTGGCAAAGCCATCAGCTGCTCTTTGAGCGATTGCTTTATAGCAAAACCTCCATGATCTGCTCCGAGAAAAATTTCCATATGCTCTATGATAACACAGGAAAAGCAAAACGGAGTTTCTTGAGTGGAGCGATTTTTGCTAGAAACTCCAAAAAGGCTCCCCTTGCGGGGAGCCTTTCCTATCTTTTTTCTAAGACACGAAGAAGATTATTTCTTCTTCAAAACTGGCATGCCAGTTCGTTTGGTCTCAACTACGGTGTAAGCAGCTGGAACAGCGGCTAAAGAACCGTCACGGACCTCACGAGCGAAGAAATAGATCGTTTGCACTCTTCCATTCTTCAAGGTAACTTCACGAGTGTGAAGATAGTAGGTTTGACCCTTGGAATTTGTGTAGCTATAAGCGCTAGCCATATGGTCTCCTTTTTTTCCTGGTCCCCCAGGATAATTTTTAATTACTACTTTAGCCTAACACACTTGGCTTCTGTATCAAGAAGCAATTTTTGTTTTTTCACTATCAAAAAATATCAAACCCTTACTCCTCAGACATTTCGGAGAGCGAAGCTGGGATATTTCCTGTCAAAACCGCGTCTTCTAAAAGCAAATCGGAAGATTTACTGACAATCACATCAACGGGCAAAACTTCTGCAGAAATCGAGGCACTGCCAACAAAACCTGCTTTATTTTCCGTCAAAGTGAAAACTCGGCGGCGGCTTTCCGTTCCTGGGGTCTGCAACCAAACGGCATAACTTTCCTCAGATGCTGGAAGGTTCGCCGTCAAAGTAAAGCTTAACGTGCTGTCTTTGACTTGGTATCGAATCTCTCCTGTTGCTGAAGAACTGGAACTGAGGGCAATTGTTTCAAAATCAGTTGTACCTTTAATTAAACTTTCTTGCTGGTCACTCGGCAAAGCCTGTACCTGCATTGCCTCGGAATTTAAAAAGTCGCTGGGTTTCTCGGCTGTACGCGCCTTGTACCAACGAATAAACATGAAAGCAACTAAAATGAAAGAAAGAACCGGAAGGACATAAGGTAAAAAGGACTTCCAATCGATACTTTTGATACTCACAGTTTTTTGTTTTGGCATCTGCTTCCTTGACCTTATATGTACTATTCTGATCTTATTTTGCTAAGGAAATAAAAAGATGTCAAGGGCCAGTCTGTATTTTTTTCAGAGGAAATATGAAAAAACACTTATTTATCAATAAATTTTTTAAAATTTTCCAGGCCATACCACTGACCCACAGCCAGCTTCACTAAAGAGGAATATTCGGCAGTTCGATCTACAAAGTTATCCGTGAGCAAACCAATCGCGCCTTCTTTTTTCTTAATGTCTGCAACTTGCGTCAAATTTGCTAAAACATCGCCGAGTTCTTTTCCCGCTAAAATTCCTTCCGCCAAAATTTTTGGTAAGAGGAAATGGGCGCCTCCGGCTACAAAGACTTCTTTGCTCGCATCCATCGCTGCTACCCAAACGGTTGACCAAAGTTCCTTTTTTGGTCGAAAATCAGGAGTATAAACGCCGCCTTCGGCGGCGACAAACAAATAATCTGCAGGCTGGAAATCTGCTGCTTGGGGATCGAAATAGCCCAAGTTTACTGCGCGTTGATACACGGCTTCTAAACGGTTGTGAGCACCTTGATAGGTTTCTTTGTCTGACATGGGCTGCGCCGAAACCGCACTCTCAACCGCTAAACCAAGAACTTTGCTTTTGGGGAAATACGCCTCAATGGCAGTTTTAGTAGCCAGAATTTTCACTGGGTTTTCGGAGGCAACAAAAACAATTTGCAAAATATCTCTCTATTCTGTCTGATCCGTATTTTTTCGCGCTAGCGCCTCTTTGATGATATCCACCACGAAATCACCCTTAGCCCCACCGAAATCATATTTCGGCAAATCTGCAAAACTCACCCAAGCACTTGCTTGGTGTTCATCAGAAATTTGCAGGTTTTCGCCAGATAAAGACGCTTCGAGTTCGATCATCCAACCAGTAATAATGCTATAGACTTGCGCTTCATACGAAAAATAGGTACTCAGGTGAACAAGGTGATCAAAATCCCACTGTTCAGCTTGAAATTCGAGACTCGTTTCCTCTTGGATTTCTCGAGAAAGATCTTGGTAGTGAAGGTCGGCTAAAGACTCTGTCGCTTTGATCGGCCAATTGCAATTTCCTCCCGGAAGATCCCAACAGTTTGGCCGAGAAAGGGCTTCCGCACTTCGTTGTAAAATCAGCACTTGCCAAAGTTCTTGCTCTTGGTCATAACGCAAAACGGCAGCTTTTTGCAAAAGTTTGCAATGTTCTGTTAATTGGTGTTCAACATATTTTGGTGGAGTTAGCATAATTCCTCTCTGCAACTGCTGCTGTTGGATTGTCTCAAAGCTGGGCCGCTTCTGCAAGTTGAAAACCTAAACGAAGCTCTTCGAGAACATTGGCGAAAATGAGTTGATCAGCGGCCAGACTTTCCACTTCTTTTCGGTCAAAAAATTGAATACCAGCGGTTTCTTTTTCATCTTCATGAAAATTGTTGGCAGTTTCTCCTTCGGCAAGGCGCATCAAATAACAAAAATTAAAATGCTTCTCACAACCTTTCGCCCATTGTTGGGACGGAGTAAAAACTTTGCCAGCTGCGAGCGCGGCTTTACGGGCAGAAAAGTTTTCGTGACTCACCCAGTGACTATTAATCGCAATGGGAGCAATATGATCTTTACTTTCATCAGAGAATTCTCGAACAACCTGTTGAGTATCCACTGGCTCAACGCGAAGATTTGTTTCCTCAAAAAATTCTCGCTGCGCTGCTTCCTCTGGTGTTTCGCCTTCTTCGATGTGACCACCAGGTCCCATCCAGGATTGCATCTTTTTGTGAAAAACCAACAAAACCTTGGCTTGGACATACAAAAGACCGGAAGCGGTGTAACAATATTTGGGAAGTGGATAACTTATCGGCATTAGATAAGGCTCATTTGCACTCCGGCTTGTTTGCTGGGAGTAAAGGTGAAATCAACTGGTGTTTCAATTAAACGATTCCATTTGTTGCGAAATTTCACTTTACCAAATTTTAAACCATAATCATAAATATCGCGAGTTACTTTGACATCATTTAAACAATATTTTTCCAAAGAATCCAAATCTCCACTATGAAAGTAGCGAATGGCATCCAAGCCATCACCAGTTTTGCCAATACCTAAGGTTTCTTGAGCGACAGCATCCAGACCAATCCGATGCCCAATATTTTTCTGAATTCGAAGCATGAGATCTAGAGTCGGAATACTTAAAATGTCGCCAGAGTAGTATTTCGTAAAAGTGGGCATATCAAAATTATCAATATTGAAACCCACCACAACATCGGCTTTCTCTAAAATAGGAAACAGTTTGGGAAGATCCTTTTCGAAGTAGGACTGAAAACTGCCTTGGCGATTAAAAGAATCACGCAGAAAGACCCCAACGAAAGAAATTCCGAGTTTTTCTGGGAAAAAACCTCCTACATCGTCAAAAGTCTGCTTGGTTTCAACGTCAAGAATTACCTCTAGCATAGCTCATCATGGTAGCCCAAAACAGTAAGGATCGCAAGAGAAAATTAGGCGTTCGCTGCTTGGTAATAACGATCCACCACCGACCAGTTTACCAATTGCCATATGGCCTCAAGGTATTCATTGCGACGATTTTGGTATTTCAAATAGTACGCATGCTCCCAAACATCGATGGCCAAAATTGGTTGATGTCCCTGCAAAAGCGGTGAATCTTGATTCGGCAAACTGTACATTTGAAGATTCTTATCTTGATCAACCACTAACCAAGCCCAACCAGAGCCAAAATGTTTTGTGGCCAATTCGCTGAAACTTGCCTTAAATTTCTCAAAACCGCCCATTGCCCGAATCGCTTCGCGAAGTTCACCTTGGGGTTCCGTGGCTCCACCGGGAGTTAATAATTCCCAAAAGAGATTGTGATTGACGACACCACCGCCGTGATTTTTTATGGCGTTGGCAATATCTGCTGGCACTTTTTCTTGAACAAGACTTTGAAATTGTCGCAAAAGTTCTTCTGGTGCTAACTTTTCCAATTCTGGAAAATTGCTCAAAGCCAAATTAAATTTATCAACATATGCCTGGTGGTGTTTGTCATGATGCAAACGCATGGTTGCTTCATCAATGACTGGTTCCAAAGCGTCATAAGCATAAGGTAATGGGGAAAGTACGTACATAGTAAGCTTTCTAGTTAACGAATAGATCAAGGTCTATATTAGCGCATTTTGCGAATTAATCAAGACATTACGAATCAGCAAGACTTTCAGTTGCAATTCGTACTAATTCGATAACTCTATCTCGAACGGTGGTTTGAAAATATTTTTCAACTGCCACCCAATCAATTTCGCCAGTTGCTTGACGGTATTGACCTAGTTCTGGCCAAAGACTTTCAGCAAAAAGAAAACCCTTTGCGCCGTTTTCTACCGCCATGCGGAAACTTTCTTTGAGTTGTTGATAATCCGTGATTTTTGGATCGCGAAGAATCCAAGGAACGTCGAGCTGAGTACTCAGTGTAGCAATTGCAAGCGGGTCAGCCGGTGTATCTAAAGCAAAAAGCTGAGCTTGCGCATAAAGTTCTTGCAATGCTTGGAGTTGCGTTTCAACAAAAGCCTCCCAAGCTTGATTGGGATTTTTAACTGGCTCTAAGGGGAAAATTTCCAATTCCAACAAAAAGTCTATTCCCAAAATCCGGCAGTAATCTTGAATTTCTGCCAACATCTGCTTTTTTTCTAAAGCAGCGGCTTCTTGCGGATTATAAGAAAGCTTCAATTTTGCCAAGGCATAATTGTTGCGAATTTCCTCCAAACGAAAATCTGGAAAAAGCTCTGGCAATTTTTCCGGAGGCAACTCTCGATACTGTTCTAAACGGATCAGAGTTCCACCTCGGGCATGTGGCAAAGCCATTAAGGGAAAACTATAGATCGGATCAAAAAGCACTCCAGAAACCAAAGGCGCAAGTTCTTCATAGATAAGCCGAAGTAAACGATCAAGGGATTGTTGGTTGTCCAAAAGGGTCAGATCCAACTGCAATTGCTCAGCCAAAGCTGGCGCTTGATCAAGCGCCAAAATGCTAATCACAGGATTTTTCGCGGTAAGGGCAGTAACACGCATGGCTCTAGTATACCAGAAAAGGCTCCCGTGGGAGCCTTTTCTCTTTTTTTCACAACTTCTCTTTGAAAAGCTTAGCGACGATGATCACGGCGTTCGAAACGACGGCCGCCATCTCGATCACCACGAGCTGGACGGGCATCATAAAAGTTTCGGCTTCCGCGATTATTGCGTTCACCACGACCATTATCGTCCCGCTGACCACGAGCCGCTGCTTTTTCTTTTTGTTCTGCTTCTTGCTCAGCAGTTAACATGGTCAAAGCAATCTTTCCTTCTGGATTAAATTCTTTGACACGAACGTGAACTTGGTCACCCTCTTTGAATAACTCATGCGCATCCCGAACATAATCTGCTGACATATTCGAAACATGCACCAAGCCTTCTCGATTTGGCAAGTATTCCACAAAAGCGCCGTAGTTTTCTACTCGCGTGATCGTCCCATCGAATTCGTCGCCCACCGCAACTTCTCGGACAATGTTATCGATCATCTTGCTTGCTGCATCAATTGCCTCTTGATCTGGAGAGGAAATATTGATGACACCAATCTTTTTCTCTTTGTCCTCCTCCACATTTACCTCTGCTCCAGACTTTTCGATGATATCTTTGATCACTGCGCCACCTGTTCCGATTACGGCACCAATTTTTTCTGCAGGAATAACTACCTGAGACACTTTTGGCGCATATTTACTCAAGGCAGTTCTTGGCTCAGCAATACAGGCCAACATTTTACTTAAAATGTGTAAACGGCCTTCACGAGCCTGACCCAAAGCTTGAATCAAAATTTCTTTGGGGATACCTTTGAGTTTAATATCCATCTGGATTGCAGTAATACCTTCTGTGGTACCAGCTACTTTGAAATCCATATCTCCGACATGATCTTCAAGGCCCTGAATATCTGACAAAACGACATATTTTTCACCGTCAGACATCAAACCCATGGCAATACCCGCAACTGGCCGTTTAATTGGCACACCAGCTGCCATCAGTGACATAGTTGAACCACAAACGGAAGCTTGAGAAGTTGAACCATTCGAACTCATGATTTCACTTACCACACGAATCGTGTAAGGGAATTCTTCTTGAGAAGGAATCATGGGTAATAAGGCACGTTCCGCTAAAGCTCCGTGACCAATTTCTCGGCGTTTTGGTGAACCAATTCTGCCCGCTTCGCCAGAAGCATAGGGAGGCATATTGTAGTGGTGAATATAGTGACGAACACTTTCTCCAGCCATATCCTCGATCGTCAAACCCAAGGAAGGATCTGCCAAAGTCGTGATGGTCAGCGCTTGCGTTGCCCCACGTTTAAACATAGCACTACCATGAACTCGAGGCAGCACATCAACTTCACACCAAATAGGACGAATTTCTGTAGTTTTTCGTCCATCGGGACGAATGCCATCTTCCAAAATCATCCGACGGCCTTCGGCCTTCATCAAATCGTGGAAAATTCCTTTTAATTCCCCTTCGCTCCAAAGATCAGCGGCATCGGCTGCCAAACTGGCATTGTGTTCACTCACAATTTGGCTGATAAACTCATCCAAACCAGTAGCTTCCAAAACACCTTCTTTAAGAACCATTGCATGAATTTCTTTGGCATAACGCTCTTGCAAATCAGCAACCAAGGCCGTTTTAGCAGCAGCAACTTCTGGCTCAACTGCTTTGACCAGAGTCAACTTTTCTTTGCCGATTTCAGCCGCGATACTTTCAATTTGCTCACAAACCGCAGCCATTTCGTTTTGGGCGCTGACCAAGGCTTCGATCATGGTCTCTTCTGGAATTTCATTCGCACCAGCTTCAACCATTACGATCGAAGTTTTCGATGCGGAAACGACGAGATCTAAATCGCTGTTTTCAATTTCCTCTCGGGTTGGATTAAAAACAAAGCCTTTTTCGGCTTGATTACGATAGTAGGCCATACGAGCTCCAGCAACAGGGCCATCAAAAGGAATATCGGAAATTTGCAAAGCCAAAGCAGTACCAAGCAAAGCCAGCATATCTGGCTCATTAACACTGTCATAAGACAAAACCGTATTGATCACCTGCACTTCATTACTGATTCCATCAGGAAAAAGTGGCCGCATGGTCCGATCAATTACCCGAGCCTTTAACACGGAATCGTCACTGGGACGACCTTCGCGTTTGATCCAGCGAGAACCTTTGATAATGCCACCGGCATACAACTTCTCAACGAATTCAACTGACAAGGGAAAATAATCCAAAGCCGTTGGTCGACCTAAAGCCACAGTAGTATGTACCACCGTTTCACCACAGCTCACCAGAACAGCAGCACTGACTTGTTGACTATATTTACCCACTTCAATGTGGATTTTTTTATCACCCAAAACAATATCCTTGTTATAAGGGTGTTCATATGTTGGATAAGACATGAATGTCCTTTCAATGTTTCGTTTCCAAACGAAACAAGGTTGGGAAAAACTCGAGTATTCTGAAGAAGAAAGAATCAAAATTGCCTGCCTTCAAGCAAATTCTTGCCTCTTTTGAATCCTCAGGAGTTATTCTCCCATACTTTTTAATCTTGGCCTATTATACCATGCTTCATCATTTTTCTTGGGAGAACAACAAATTCTAGAGCAAGCGGCTGTCATAGGCCCAATGCAAAAGTGCCTGACGTTGTTTACGGCGGCAAGTAAAATCACCCGCTCGGCAATGCTGTTTCACTTGGGCAATATGACGTTTCATTGCTAACCAACGCTTAATTTGTCGTTCATCTTCCGAAGGAATACGTCTCCCCATATAGTAACGACAGTACCACTGAAACCAGCCCCGGGGATCTTCTGGATATATCCAACCTTTTTCTTGCCACACAGCTAAAGGTTGACTGGCATTCACGCCAAAAAAATTCAGCTTTGGATCATGAAATTCGTGACAAAGTTTCGCCTGCGCAAACCAACTTTTAGGGAATTCTTGTTGACAGTCTGTCATATATTTCCCGCCAAAAACACCAAGCTCTAACATCTGATGAGGACTCAGTTCCGGTTGGAAACGGGGATCAAAGTTTTTCCCCACAGCCTCAAGCAACTGATAACGATAATTATGCTGCATGAGATCATTGACCAACACCCATTTTTTATTCATAACAACAGCATAACCCATTTTGCTTGGCTCTGCGAGATTTGGGAAATTTTCGGGCTATTATTATAGATTTATGCAAACAAAAAGGGCTGGATAAATCCAGCCCTTTTACAATTTTCGAACAAATTATTTATTTAGGTTCAATTTTTCCAGCAATTTACGATAGCGCTCTTCACTGCGTTCGAGCAAGAAGTTTAACAAACGTCGACGCTTGGAAACTTGCTTCAACAAACCTTTGCGAGAGTGGTTATCTTTCTTGTGTTGTTTTAAGTGCTCGGTCAATTGTTCGATCGAGACGGTCAACAAAGCAATTTGAACTTCTGGAGAACCAGTGTCACCCTCAAAGAGACCGAAATCCTTGATAATTTGAGCTTTCTGCATTTTGACTAATGCCATATTTCCTTTCTTGGAAACCTTTGACTCTTTC